>JBDUCQ010000108.1:0-9760 GCA_040003385.1 Ginsengibacter sp.
GTCCGCACCTCGGGCCTGAACAGGGCATCATCAACCCAGCGTTCGGGTTTGTAAACATCAAGCTCACTGGGCATTACGTTGTAATCTCCGGTAAGTATAACGTCCTTTCCAGATGCAAACAGTTCAGCCGCATGAGAAGTAAGTCGTTGAAACCAGCCCAGCTTGTAATCAAATTTTATCCCCGGAGCAGGATTGCCATTCGGCAGGTACAGGCAACCAATGAGGATGCTGTTTACAGTTGCTTCAATATAACGGCTATGGCTGTCTTCAGGATCACCAGGAAGCACACGGCGAATTTCCACGGGCTCTTCACTGCGTGCCAGTATTGCCACGCCGTTCCAACTTTTCTGTCCATGCCAGATGGCATGATACCCTGCATCTTTTATCGCCTGTAGCGGAAATTTTTCATTGGGTGCTTTTAATTCTTGCAGGCAAACAACATCAGGTGCAGATTCATTCAGCCAGCGGAGAAGCACGGGGAGGTGACCATTAACGCCATTTACATTGTACGTTGCAATTTTCACGATTGTACGTTTTAGTTTAGATTCCGGAAATAAACATACAATTTAATTTGCCAACCTTTTCGGTTTGATGATGATAAGAACATCTGGTGAATGAAAAATAGTTTCCACTTATTTATAATAATTTTCGCCATCATGTTGAATTTTACTGAATTTAGCAGGCATTGCCACAGGGTGGCCATCAGGCAGAATTGCTGATAAACTTCTTTATATCCGTATGATTTAAAAATCATTAATTAAAACATGGAATACGAACACAGATTTAAAGACTTCCATGAAACCTGGCACTCACATTTTGTTTTGTAGTGATAAAAAGCTCGGTTCATTACACCAGGAGGCCATACTATAAAAAAAGGGTAATTATTTCAAAAGCTGTAAGGTAAGGCCGGGAAATTATCTGGCATAATAATGGATCGACGTATTTAAAAAATAATTATGGACATCATCATACAGTCCCTGGGGTTTAATGCAGGGGAATCTTTGGAAAATTTTATAAGCGAAAAAATAAATACGCTTAAAAGCGACAATATAGTAAGAGCCAATGTAACACTTTACAAAGGCCCGTCTGGCAACCCCGATAGCGATTATTGTGAGGTAAGGCTTGAAGTACCTGGCAATGATCTTTTTGTAAAAAAGCACAGCGAACATTTTGAAACCTCCGTAAGTGAATGTGTGGAAGTGTTGTCGGCTCAGATCAAAAAAAACAAAGAAAAGAATGTTGAGGCACGACAAGCTAATGTGAGCGTGATCCAGGATGAATTGCTCAACAGTGAGGATGACATGGATGTTGAACTTGAAGATGTAGTGAAATAGTAGCCAGGAGCATTTCTGTCCAAAGGATTATTTTGATTCCGTCCACAGTCCACTGTCGACAGTCCACCGCAGATTATTCTGTTCAAAAGATAATTTTAATCTATCAGTGGACAGACGACTGCAGGGTTTATTCCAATAAACATCACTGGATATTTCCTACATTATATTTCCTGATGAATGATATTTTGTTTCTACTGGTACTCCCCTGGTAAGTGTCTGGTAAACTACGCAATATCTTTCCGTGAGTTTTGAGAGGCTTGCAACCTGGTCGGGTGTGGCATTTGAATCAAGGTCAAAATCCAGTCGAATAGTTGTAAACCCAACTGGAACTTCTTTTGAAACACCCAGGGTTCCCCTGAAATCCAGGTCTCCTTCTGCTTTAATAACACCTCCTTTTATCTCCACTCCGATGGAAGTTGCTACAGCACTCAGTGTAACCCCCGCACAGGCCACCAACGCTTCAAGAAGCAAATCTCCTGAACATGCCAGCAGCCCGGTACCCCCTGTTGCGGGATGGAGCCCGGCGGCAACCAATGCTTTACCGGTCTCAATCTTGCAGGAAATTCCTTCGTCGATTTTTCCTTTAGCTTTTAAGGTGATCAATGCGGATCCTGGCTCTGCGCGGTACTTTCCCTTAAGCGGAGCCTGGATGTTTTTGAGTTCATTAGAATTCATAACACAAGTTTAAAATTATTAATTTAAAAATTCTTTCCTGGTAAGACAATATTAATACACGTAAACTAATTTTATTGCCTTCAACTTTATAAAATTATTATTCTCATACTGGATGAACACCAGTTTTTTGTATAGGACATCATACCAGCCTCTTCCTGCCTTCCACATTTCCCTGGGGTATTGAAAACCATTGAAACCATTTTGCCGGCGGTTAGGTCTCACCCTGTTTCTACACTGAACTCAATTGTTTCACTTTTTTCTATTGATGATAAAACTGCTTTCCTGTTTTGTAAAACCTACCTTAGGATAGTATTCCATTGCTGTTGGTACGGATAAGAGTAAAATCATTGATTGTTCTCCAACTTCTTTTTTAGTGAGTTCAATTAGTTTTTTGCCAATTCCGGATTTCTTGTACTCTTTCCTGATAGCCAGGTCTGCAAGATAACAGCACCAAACCCAATCCGTAATAGATCTTGAAACTCCAACCAATAGATCATTGTCCCAAGCCGAAATGACGAGTCCAGAATTGTCAAACATTTTTTTGATTCGCTCTTTGTCATTTGTAGGTCTTGGTAAACCTGCGTTGTCATAGAGTTCAATGATTTGTTCAGCCGTTGGAGCTACACCAGTTTTATAAATTATTTCCATGGTTGATGATTCTGTTTCTTTAGCTTTTTTTAAACGCATTTGTCTTGCTCCAATTTATGATTCCAATAGTGAATATGGTAAAAGTATATTCAATTAAACCAAACCGCGTATCCTTGTTTACGTAAATCCCAGGCAAGCTTTTCCTCCATTGCAAGAGCTTCCAGTCGGGTCATGGCTTTTAAATTTAGCTTCTCATAGAGACTGGGCCGGAGATAGGAGCCGTATTTCTGCACAATATTGGCTGATAGTTTGTGGCCTTTCCTGTTGACGTACCCGGTTTTATGTTGCATGAATCGTTCTGCCGGAGTTTTACTGGTCATGCCAACGTACAGGCACTCAAGCACACCATTGAATTGAGGGTTGGCAGCCCTGAATTTGTAGTTTTCGGTAAACACGCGCTTTGATAGTTCAATAACGTAAACCTGGTATGTTGATCCTGTCACGACATTTAAGTATTGTCTTCAGCAAAATAAGCATCATCAATCCGTTAAAACCAATTTCTTAAAAATATCTGCAAAGGTTTGCGAATTTTCATAGGCTGGAAAGATTCTGTCATCCCCAGAAGCAATGATGTTTATCTTCTTTAACAAGTTTTGTGAATTCCTGTATTGTGTTGACTGTTGGATTTGGTGTACAACTTTACCCATTCAAATCTGCTCTCAACCAAAATATTTTCCTATGATTTTTTGCTTTGGCATTTAAGAATGAATAAAAGGGTTCACACCTCTCAGAAAAATATCAAGTGCTCAATAGATTCCGATGTCTTCATTATGAATTATTTTCTACAAAATACATATCAATCTCTCCTTTATTTTTAGCCTGTATTTTGCCGCGATATGTGCATCTGAATTTGTTTTTTATCAATTCATAAGTACTTCCACTGATGTTTACTTTGCCTGCTTCCCCTGATGATTCCATACGCGACGCGATATTCACTGTATCACCCCAGATGTCGTAAGCAAATTTTTTGATGCCCACTATGCCCGCAACAACAGGACCTGTATTACACCCAATCCTCATTTCGAAAAATGGCCTCCCTTCTGCATCATGCTTTTGCTTTTCGTTTACCATAAAATTGCGGATCTCGATCGCTGCACTGATGGTATCTTCTGCATTTGTTTTATTGGCCACTGGCAAGCCACCTGCGCACATGTAGCTGTCACCAATTGTTTTTATCTTTTCAATTCCATGGCTGGTGGTGATGCTGTCAAAAGCCGAATAGCAGTAATTAATTTCATTCACGAGTTCCTGCGCACTCAACTTTTCGCTCATGCTGGTAAAATTTTTAAAGTCCGTGAAGAGCACAGTGACTTCGCTGAAATCTTTTGCAGTGGTAGCACCCGTGGTTTTTAATTCTTCTGCAATTTCAGCTGGCAGGATATTGAGCAGCAATTCATCACTTCTCATTTTTCCTTTCTTTATTTTATTCCGCTGTGAAAGAAACAGCCCCGCGAAAATGACTACCACTCCAAAACCACCGATAAAGCCATTACGCACAAGTTTTTGCTTTTGAAGCTCTTCTAACCCAAGTGCATCTTTTTTTTCCTGTACCAATCTTATTGAATCCTGTTGTTTATCAAAATCATATTGCATCTGGGTTTGCGTCAATTTCCTGGTATTCTCTTTGTTATTCAGACTATCACGGTAAACTATGTATGTCTTATAATTTTCCAGTGACTTTTTAAAGTTGCCTTGTACGCTGTCAAACGAGGCCCAATTTTCATAGCTGAGTTTAAGATATTCCAGGTGGCCTGACTGTTTTGAGGAAAGTAGTGCCTTGTTCAGAAATTCAGAAGCGTCCTTGTATTTTTTTTGCCTCATAAAGACTGCCCCAATGTTGTTGAAAATAAATGGGATTTGAAAATTGTTGCCGACTTTCTCGTATATATTTAAAGCCTCGAAATTGTATTTCAGGGATTCGTTGTAATCTTTTAATTTTCGCTTTACTTCCGCTACATTGATGTAGATTTCCGCCATAGCAAATTCATCTTTTGCTTCCTGCGCCATGGTTAAGGCTGTTGCATAATTGTTTAAGGCCACTGTGTAATTCCCTTGTTCAGCATGAATAAGGCCGATTGCGTCGTAAGAAGCAGACATGCTGGATTTATTGCCCAGTTCCCTCCCTAGCTTCAGGCTCTGTGAATAATGCTTCAATGCTTCGGGATAGTTAAGCTGGGTGAAATAAAAATTCCCGACATTGAATTCAGCGTCAGCAACACTTTGTTTCTCTCCGAGTTGTTCCCATATTTTTAAGCCCAGCAGTATTCTTTTCAATCCCTCGGTATAATTGCCTTGCCTGAACATATTATTGCTGATTGCATTGTAGGTAAAGGCTATTTTGTTTAAAAGATTATTTTTATTTGATGCGATTCCGGATTGAAGCAGTTCGTTGTATAAAACAAGTGCTTCGTTGCCTGATTTTATACCCGCCTCGCTTTTCCCTTTGAAATCCAATTGCATGCTTATTCTTTGCTTTGAATCAGCAATGCCCATTTCATAATTGAGTTGTGTTGCAAGAGTGAGCGCCTTGTTGGCAAAATTGAGAGCGGTATCATCACTTCTATACCAGTATTCAAGAGAAAGGGCATTCAGGATGTTCACTTTAGCAGAATCTTCTTTTGCAGCAACTAAAAGCTCGAAGAGGGAGTCAATTTTTTCTTGTCCTGTTTTTTGACAATAGCAATAAAATTGAGGCACCATGAGCCACAGAAACAAAGCGAATATTTTCATATTCTGTTTATTGTTTACAGGTTGTTTGCATTTACTGTGACGGGTGGATTATATTGGTTGTAAAAGGATAGTTTATTTTCTAGATTTTGCATGCGATAAGCTACCTCAAAAGGTAATACAAAAATGGAAATAGAAAGAACTATTAAAGCAATAATGTCCAAACTCTGATTTACCTTATCATCTTGTAAAATAATCCCACCTACATCTCCTGTAAATATTTCCGAACAAAACGTATGGCCATGGCTCCTTCACCAACCGCGGAAGAGATCCCTGTCATGGCGCCGAAGCGCACATCACCTGAAGCAAAAATTCCCGGAATGCTTGTCTCAGAGATATGAGGATCTCTTTTTAATTTCCACTGGGTATTAAAGGATTTATCATTCAGGAGATCACTCCCACTGAGGATGAATCCATTTTCATCTTTAAGTACAATATCATTCAGCCATCCGGTGCCCGGCTTTGTGCCGATGTAAATGAAGAGCGCTTTTGCAGGCAAGGTTTTTTCCTCGCCCGTGGTTACATTTTTGAGTGTGATCTTTTCTAGAATAGTGGTTCCGGAACAGGAAATAACATCTGTATCGGTGATCACATGTATGTTGGGCGTACGGCTTACATTTTCAACCAGGTAATTGGCCGCTGTTTTGGAAAGTGCTTCGCGACGGATGATAATATTTACTTCCCTGGCAAATTTGCTCATGTACATGGCTGCCTGGCAGGCAGAATTTCCCCCGCCAACAATATAAATGATTTCATTGCGGCAGGCATGCGCCTCCACGGCAGCGGACCCATAATAAACACCTGCACCCGTAAAATTTTCAAGGCCTGGTATTTCTAATTTTTTATAGGCAACACCTGTAGCGATCACTATTGCCCTACTGTGAATTTTAGAACCATCCTGCATTTCTGTGATCTTATAGCCATCTTTTACCGTGATGGTTTTCACTTCCTGTGGTGTAAGGATCTCGGTTCCAAACCGGAGTGTTTGCGTAATTGCCCTCCTTGACAATTCGGCTCCAGATAAACCCATCGGGAAGCCGAGGTAATTCTCTATCCGTGCACTGCTGCTCGCCTGTCCACCGGGATTGCTCCGTTCTATGAGTACCGTCTTTAGCCCCTCGCAGGAACCGTATACCGAAGCAGCCAGCCCCGCAGGTCCTGCACCGATGATCAGCACATCATACATTTCCTTGGTTGCTTTCTGCTGGAGCCCAATTCGTTCCGCTACTACAGGTAGTGTAGGATCATTGATGAAAGTGCCGTCTTTCAATATTACCAGCGGAAGGCTGGAGGTTGAAACATTGGCGCTGATCATGTACTTTTCCGCTTCCGGATCAGTTTCCACATCCATCCAGATATACGGGACCAGGTTGCCAGAAAGAAATTCCTTTAGGATGTGCGACTTTGGTGACCATTGAAAGCCGATAATACGGGTTGCTTCAAAATCTGGTTTGTACAGTGCCTGCCATTCTTCGAGCAAATCATTTACAACAGGGAAAAGCTTTTCCTCCGGTGGATGCCATGGCTTGAGTAAATAATAATCCAGCTTCACATTGTTGATCGCTTTGATCGCAGCATCAATATCAGAATATGCAGTGAGCAATATTTTTTTAGCAGCTGGGAAAATGTCGTTTGCTTTTTCGAGAAATTCGATCCCCTCCATTTCAGGCATGCGCTGGTCAGAAATAAATAACGCCACCTCTTCATTTTTTAGTTTCAACTCTTTGATCACATCGAGTGCTTCCGTTGCAGATTCGGTGGCAGCAACTTTGTAATCATCCCGGAATTCATTTCTGATATCGTGCTGTATTGCACGAAGTACCTGTTTGTCGTCATCAATGATAATGATATAAGGCAATTTCATGTTATACTGTTGAATGAATATTATCCTGGTTGCTGCACAACCGGGATGTGAACACAAAACTCTGTTCTCCCGGGAACAGAATTTACTTTGATCTCTCCTTTGTGACGGGTTACTATCCTGTTTACGATATCCAGGCCAATGCCTGTCCCTTCTCCCATTTTTTTTGTCGTGAAGAAAGGGTCAAAGATCCTGTTCACAATATCTTTCGGAATTCCGGTGCCATTATCAATTAAAGAGACCGTAATATTTTTATCATCACAATGGGTTTCAATGGTGAGCTTTCCATTTTTTTCCATCGCGAAGATTGCATTATCGATCAGGTTTGTCCATACCTGGTTAAGCTCTCCTACATAAGCAGGAACTTCGTGCAGGTTTGAGCAGAACTTTTTAGTGACCTCAATATTTTTTTCGCGAAGCTTGAACCCCAATAGTGTCAGGGTGTTCTCTATATCCTCGTGAATGTTGGTAGGTTGCAGGTCATTTGTCCTGTCCATGTGCACATGACTTTTGATGGAGGAAACCAGCGTGGAAATCCGCTTAGACGCATCGCCGAGGTCTTTGATTATTTTATGGCAGCTGATCAAATTTTCGAGCCAGGGGCTTACCATCACAAATGAATTTTTACCCAGATCATTAAATATGATTTCAAGTTCGCCGGTTGTGAATCCATATTCTGCAAAAGTTTCTGCAGACTCCCTTTCAGCAACTCCATGACTTTGCAGCCAATCTTCCATTTCATCTTCGTTTTCCATGCGCTGAAGTGTTGTGCGCTTGCTATTTAGTACAACTGCATTTTCTTTTTCCGACAACACCGTCAGGATATTTTGAAGCTGATCTGGTGTCATTTTGCTCACCAGCAACTTCTTCATGAGCTCGTAATTGCGCTCCAGCCTTTGGGTGAGCTCATCCGAAATTCCCCTGATCGCTGCTGCGGGGTTATTGAGCTCATGGGCGATACCGGCCGCAAGGTTCCCGAGGGCGTTCACCTTCTCCAGCTGTAACCGGGTGGTGGCAAATGCTTTGGCCCTTTCGGTCATAATACCTATCAGCCTCTGAATGAACTCGGGGTTGAGTGCTTCCAGTTCTGTAAAATGCTTTTTGTGGATTCGAAGCAGCTTTACCTGCCCCAGGGCATAGGAATAACCGGGATAGGTTTTCATTCTTGAGTATGGCATCAGGCCACCTACCCCACCCGTAAGATTGTCGTTTTCGAATGTAAAATAATAAACCTGGCGCCCGTTGACGTACATGTAAAAAGCAATCTTTCCCATCAATGAAACCCACATCACTTCAGCAGGTTCGCCAAATTTTGCTATCAGATCCCCGTCTGCATATTCACGGTATTCCGAATGATCTATGATCCATTGGAGGTGCTCGTCTGGAAGGTCGCTTAATGCAACAACACTTTTAAGTTCGTCAATCTTAACATCCATTGTTTAAATTTATTAAAAGTATCCGACCGTTGGGTCAAAAAAATCAAAGCGAAACTATTCATCCAAATTAAATCGCATTTCTATGATGTGTCTTGTAAATCCAATTTTCTCATAGGCTTTGATGGCAGCTAAATTATTGTTATATACTTCAAGACGTAATTCATTGATGCCCTGCTGGTGCGCCCAGTTTTTTAAGTTTTCAATGATCATTTTATTAATTCCTTTCCCCCTGTGCTCCGGTACAACATACATAAAGCCCAGGTATACATAGCTCGGATCTTTTTGAAAGATCTTTGATTTGTCAATGCGACCATAACCTGATCCAATGATTTGTTCGTTCATTTCGGCAACTACCAATTCGATATGTGAAGCATTGATCATTTGCTCCAGGTCATAATAGTGAATGAGCCCATTTTTCAATGTCTGATCAAAGGGGCGTTCAGCTTGTATCACACCCTGTTCAAAAGAATACAGCTGTTCCAGGTCATGCAACCTTGCTTTTCTTATGATAATAATTTCATTCATTTGTAAATATTAGATTTTTGAGGACACGTTAATGCCGAAGGCTCGTTCTACAGGATCATACATGTTGAGAAGCCATGTTCACAAATAAGCCGGAGCTGCTCACTTTTCCGCAATCCTGGTTGTTGGATTGTGCCTGACAGGGAAATTCACAGAGTTGGCAATAAAGCACAAAGCATTTGCTTTCTTGTGTAATTCATTTGCCTTCTCTGTCATTGAAATGTTGGTTACAGTTACAATTGGATGTAGCGTAACTTCCGTAAAGTGGCCACCACCGTTTGCAGTTTCTACCATTATTCCGGCAGCATTGTCTTCATATTCAACTACAATTACATTTGCTTCTGAACAAAGGTGCAGATACCAAAGCATATGGCAGGAAGAGAGGGAGGCTACCAACAACTCTTCCGGGTTGTGTTTTGCTTTGTCGCCTAGAAATGAGGGGTCAGATGAAACTAAAATTTCAGCCTTATTGTCGATTATTATTGAATGGCATCTCTCATAAGCCCTGTAATTGGATGTTCCGGTTCCCTGGTTGCCTGTCCATTTTACGGTAAGGT
>JBDUCQ010000020.1:0-30454 GCA_040003385.1 Ginsengibacter sp.
GAACCCACTGAAGCCCCTTCCCGAAAGGAAGGGGAAGAAGGACTTCATCCACCAAATTATGGAGACAGATTTTTTAATATGAAGAGAACACTTTCACCACCCTTTCCTTTCGGGAAGGGGCTTCAGTGGATTCTCGCCATAACAAAATAACTCGTGGGGATGGGCTCTCCTTTCGGGAAGGGACTTCGGTGGACACTTGTATAAATGTGCTGGTTTGTGGGGTTGGGCCGGTAACTTGCACTATAATACCCGTTCGCGGGGATGGGCCATGCAAATAATTCCACTCAGTGAAGGAGCATTTACAGTAGATAAATCGAAACAGTTTGTTCCTTTCGATTTGCAAAATGACCGGATCGATCAGAGGCCTGCAGGAAGCCTGCTTGTTGAAATTCAGCCATTCGTTGTCGTCACTGCAAAGGATATCCTGTTATTTGATACTGGGCTCGGGTTTAAAAATTCAGAAAACATTTTACAGCTGCACGCAAATCTTTTGGCAAACGGGATAAATCCCGCTGATGTCACCAAAGTATTGCTTTCACATCTTCACAAAGATCATGCAGGGGGAATATCTGAGAAGGTCGATTCCGGGGGAATCCAACCTTCTTTTGAGAATGCTGTCTATTATATCAACCAGGAAGAATTTGCGGCTGCATTTGATAAGGGGATCCAGGGTTATGACGTGAACAATTTAGCAGTATTGAAAGATTCGCCGCAATTGAAACTTGTTGACGGTAACGGGATAATTGATGGTTATATCAGCTACGAGCACACCGGCGGGCATAGCCCGTTCCACCAGGTTTTCCGGATCAAGGATGGAGATAATAAAATTTTTTTTGGAGGGGATGTGGCCCCGCAATACCAACAAATGAAAACAAAATTTGTAGCTAAATATGATTTTGACGGCAAAAAATCAATGGAGTTGAGAAAGAAATGGTGGGAGCAGGGCAGGGAAGAAAAATGGACATTTTTATTTTACCATGATATCAAATGTCCTCTTTACAGGTTCGGGCAATTGTAAAAAAGGCCTGCCCTAAAAAGGGCCGGCCGTTGCTAACCTATGAAAAACACCTATTCACAAAAATAGGAGAATTTTTAACTTTTGCAACTATTCTTCTAATAAACATCTGAAATGATTAGAGGAAGACATACAGAAAGCCGGTATATTTGATGAATTTTATTTACGCCGAAACATAGGCCGTTGCTGGTTATTAGCCCTGTTTTCAAGGTGCCGCAACAGCACTCCCCTGAATTCTCTTTCAGCATTAAAAAGTTGGTTCATACGCGGTTGTCCAATCACCCTTACAAACTCAGGCCGGTATTTTTTACGGATATTCAGTAAACCTTCATCACTTTCGATCACATCAGCATTCTTCCTTTGAATTAACAATTGCTTCATCTCATTTTCATACTGTGAATAAACCGGCCAGAATTTTTGTGCTTCATCACTGGTCAATTCCAGTTTTTGAGTGATAAATGCAATTTTCAGCGCTTGTATCTTTTCAGCTTTTTTACCAAAATCTTCTTGCGCCTTTCCTATGAAAAAAGCAGCATTGAAAAGTATCAGTATGAGTATAAATTTTTTCATTGAATTTCATTTATTGCAGCGATCAGTTCTGATTCAAATAAGCATCCAGCGTTTTTTCATTTTGTAAATAGTCCGTTTGCTCCGGTAATCCCTGTTCAGTAACTCCCGAAGCCAAAGCTTCATTGTCTGCATCGCTGCCTGTGGTTTCAAGGTATTTTATAATATCATCATTCGAAAGAGTTGTGATCCCTTCCATGATCTGTTCCTCAGTTTTGTATTGATAAGATGCCTGGATAGCAGGCACGCTGCTCCTGCCGGCAACCTGGTTGCCAGGCAACGAAGGATTCTTGTCTACAACCAATAAACTGCTGATGGCCATAAGGCCGGTGATGGAGGCAGCAACTGCATAATTCCACAATGTTTTCCTTTTCAAACCGGTCACCCTGGATCTTTGTGGATCAATACGTGCCATGATAGCGGCAGGCAGTTGGTGAAAATACTGATCAGGTACGTCGAATACATGATCGTTCTTAAGCGATTGCAGTAGAGGGAAATGTTCAGAATCACTGCCTTCTGTTTGCAGGCTTTTGATCTTACTTAGGATATTACCGGGAAGGTTCTCGAAATAACCTTCCGGTACTCCTAAATTGTGGTGTTCAGAGGTAAGCAACAAATTGGGTTGATTAAATATATTTTCCAGAATGCGTCTGTCAAGGTTAGAAAAATATCCCTGTGGCACAGAAAATACATTTATTTTTTTCATGTCGGATAAAAACGGGCTGATCTGTTTTAATTCGTCTAGTATGTGAACAGAATGTTCCATGATCAATAAGACAGGAAATGTGAAGGAAGGTTTAATGGTTCAGTATATATTCTTCAATTTTTTTTGCTGCATGATGATAACTGGCCTTCAAAGCTCCCGCACTTGTATCCAGCACCTTGCTCATTTCATCGTAGGGCATCTCGTCATAGTAACGTAAATTAAACACAAGTCTTTGTTTTTCAGGTAGTTGCTGAATTCCTAACTGTAGCTTCCATTCCAGCCGATGAGCATCAAAATTGGTGTCTGCCCTTAATTGGTTACTCAGCCCGCTTTCGTGATTACTGATAGAGATTGCCTGCTTACGTTTCTTTTGTTCCAGGAAAGTAAGGCATTCATTGGTTGCGATACGGTATAGCCATGTGTAAAGCTGGCTTGCTTCCCGGAATGAATCCAACCCATTCCAAACCTTGATGAACATATTCTGTACCACATCATTTGCGTCCTCGTGGTCAATGACCATTCGCCTGATATGCCAGTATAATTTTTCCTGGAATTTTTTTACGATGGAAGTAAATCCTTGCTCTTTGGTAGCAGGATTTTTAAAAGTAGCTAACAATTCCTGGTCATCCGGATGCACCATAGTTAAAGTTTCCAGCGTAAAAATAAAAAAACCAATCATTGGATTGGTTTTTACATCATAAGTTTAACGCCTTGTAAACTTTAACTCTTTTTGCTGATCACCTTTTCTGCTGCCTCTGCAATATGTTCTGGTGTAAGACCATATTTTTTCAACAGGTCCAGGGGTTTTCCACTTTCTCCAAAAGTGTCATTCGTTCCAACGTATTCGATTGGAATTGGAAAATTTCTTGCAGCCACCTGTGCTATACTGTCTCCCAGGCCACCTATTACATTGTGTTCTTCGGCAGTGACTGCACACTTTGTTTTTGTGATCGATTGAATGATCGCTGCTGTATCCAGCGGTTTTATGGTATGTATATTTATTAACTCAACGCTGATGCCTTTTTCTTCCAGGATCTTTCCGGCCTCCACTGCTGTCCAGACCATGTGCCCGCATGCAAAGATGGTTACGTCCTTTCCTTCATTCAACAGTTGTGCTTTACCAATTTCAAATGCCTGGTTTTCTTCTGTGAAATTTGGCCATTTCGGCCGGCCGAACCGCAGGTAAACCGGACCTTTGTAATCGGCTACTGCCAGGGTTGCCGCTTTTGTCTGGTTAAAATCACACGGTACGATCACGGTCATCCCAGGCAGCATTTTCATCAAACCGATATCTTCCAGGATCTGGTGGGTTGCACCATCTTCACCCAAAGTAAGTCCTGCATGGGATGCACATATTTTTACATTTTTATTGCTGTATGCGATTGACTGACGAATCTGGTCATACACCCTGCCGGTTGAAAAATTAGCAAAGGTGGTGGTATATGGAATTTTATTTCCGATGGTGAGTCCTGCAGCAATTCCCATCATGTTCGCTTCTGCAATTCCACACTGGAAGAATCTTTCCGGAAAATCTTTGATGAAAGGTTTCAATTTGAGTGATCCCCCAAGGTCTGCTGTCAGTACAACAACGTTGCTGTTTTTTTTACCTGCCTCGTAAATGCCTTCTCCAAATCCTTCCCTGGTTTCTTTTTCATTTTGTTGCTGAATATCTTTGATCATGGTTCTTATTTATTTGCAATGATACTAAAGGTTGATGCGCTGGTAAAATCTCTTTTAACCTGGTAAATTGAAGGAGGAAAAATGCCTGGTCAGTTCATTTTGAAGTTAGGATTCGCATAGATGGTCTCATCTTCCTTAAGTTTAAGTTCCCATTTCCAGGCTGTTTCCATCATATCTTCCAGCGAATATTGTGGATTCCATCCGAGTATTTTTTTTGCAAGTTCATTATCAGCATATACTGCAATAACATCACCATGTCTTCTTGGGCTTATCACATAATTGAGTTTTTTTCCGCTCACTTTTTCAAAAGCCTGTATCACTTCTAAAACTGATACACCGGTTCCGGTGCCAAGGTTGAACACCTCGCATGAGAGCTCATTTTTTTTATCCATCAGGTATTGAAGTGCCAGAATATGTGCGTGTGCAATGTCAGTGACATGGATATAATCCCGGATGCATGATCCATCTTTTGTTGGATAATCGTTTCCATATACTTTTAACTGCGGCAATTTTCCAATTGCGGTCTGGGTGATGGCCGGAACCAAATTTTCGGGTTTACCAAGTGGAATCTCGCCAATTTGAATAGAGGGATGTGCGCCCACAGGATTAAAATACCTTAATAAAATACTTTGTGTGGGAAGCATCTTTGTTGCTTCATTTACGATTTGCTCACCCATTTGCTTGGTGTAACCATATGGCGATTCTGCCGGTTTTGGAGGAGTGGTTTCTTTTACAGGAATTTCATCCGGGTTGCCATATACAGTGCAGGAAGAAGAAAAAATGAAATAGGGAATTGAAAATTCCTTCACGCATTTTAAAATGTTTACGAGTGAAAAAAGATTGTTCTCAAAATAGAGTAAAGGCTCATTTACTGATTCGCCAACAGATTTATAAGCAGCAAAGTGGATGATCCCCTGTATATCCGGGTTCTCCTGGAATATCGCGAAAGTGTCGTCGTAATTACAAAGGTCTACTTTGTAATTCTTAATATTTTTACCGGTAATTTTTTTAATCCCTTCCAATAAAACTGCAGTGGATCTTGAATTATCATCTACACAAAGCGGTACGAAACCATTTTCAACAAGGTCTGCGATCGTATGCGAACCAATGTACCCACATCCCCCGGTAACCAATATCTTCTTCATTCAGCAAAGAAAAACAAATTCAGGCAGAGTGTCAGTGATGAAAATCAAATAAGGGGAGGTCATTTTATAAAAAGATCCAGAACAAGAAAAATGCCTGCGGCTAAAATTGCACTGACAGGAATGGTAAGTATCCATGCCCACATGAGGTTTACAGTAATCCCCCAACGTACTGCCGACAGGCGTTTTGTAGCCCCAACGCCAATGATAGATCCTGCGATGGTGTGTGTTGAGCTCACCGGGATTTTCAATGACTCGGTGATAAAAAGGGTGATCGCACCTGCTGTCTCGGCAGCGACTCCTTCAAATGGGGTGACTTTGGTGATCTTAGTTCCCATTGTTTTGATAATTTTCCATCCGCCGCTCATTGTCCCTAATGCGATTGAAGAATAGCAGGCCAGTGGTACCCATATTGGCATTTGGGAAAAATTAGCAATATTTCCATTTGAGATCAGGGCGGCAGTGATGATACCCATCACCTTTTGGGCATCATTTCCTCCATGACCAATACTGAAAGCGGCGGACGACAACAACTGTAAACGCTTAAAATGATGGTTCGATTTGTACGTATTTAAAGAATTCAGGTGAAAAGTAAAAATTGCCATAACGATGAGTACAAATCCCATCAGTATCCACTTGAAGTTTTTGGAATCGAATATAACTTGTAGAATATAACTTTCATAATGTGTCTTCAACTTAGCAGGATCCAATTCAAGAGTTTGATACAGGTATAATATTACCAGGAGTATAACTAGTGTGGAAATTATTTTCGGGATCGGGCCTTTCCTGAAAGAATTGAGGAACCATATCGAAATGATATAAGCCATGATCATCCCCACGAGAGGAGCTATAAAAATAAATCCCACAGTTTTAAGCACAGGATCTGAGTTCACGGAATGGATTCCGGCATGCGCAATAGCAGCACCGGCAAATCCACCAATTAAAGTGTGAGATGAGGAGGAAGGAATTCCAAGCCACCAGGTAAGAAGATTCCACATGATAGAAGCAATCAGCCCGGCGCACACCACAGTTAATGTGATGTATTCCTGTTTTACAGTTTTTGAAATCGTATTGGCAACCCCATGGTCTTTAAAAATGAAAAAGGCAACAAAATTAAAAAGGGCGGCCCACGCTACAGCCTGGAAGGGAGTTAATACCTTTGTTGAAACGATGGTTGCTATAGAATTGGCTGCATCATGAAATCCATTAATATAGTCGAAGATGAGTGCTAAAACGATAATCGTGATTAGAAACGTCATAAAAAATGTGTGTGAAATTCCAGTTCTGCAATAGAGATGCGACCCTTATATTTTTTTAGAGTTATGCATATTTAATAATGATGGATTCAATTACATTGGCTGCATCTTCACATTTATCGGTAACGATTTCCATCACCTGGTATATTTCACGCTTTTTAATAACTTCCTTCGCATCCGGCTCAGTTTCAAATAATCTTTCAATACTCATATCAAAAACATCATCCGCCTGGTTTTCTATGCTGTTGATGGCTACCATAGAATCCGTTATGCGCCGCAGATTTTTCATGTCGCGCAGCTCTCCGACGGCTTTTTGCACTTCAATACATCCGGTGGCAATCAGTTCAGACATTTTTTGAAAACCCACATCACTGGGATCTACTTTATAAAAATTTATTTTTTTTGCAGAAGCATAGATATAATCAGATACATCATCAAGTGCAGAGGCGAGGGAATGAATATCTTCCCTGTCAAACGGAGTGATAAAATTCCGGCCCAGTTCTGTAAATATCTTATGAGTAAAATCATCGTTTTCATGCTCCATGTCTTCGATCTCTTTGATATGTTTCGCCCTGGTGTCAAAATCCGGCTCCTGAACCACATCCCTTAAACGATTGCTCATTCGGACAAGTGTTTCAGCTACATTTTCAAATAGTTGATGAAAAACTTTGTCTTTGGGGAGGAAAATCTTCAGGAAAGAATTGGCCATTTTGATGGGTTTTGACAAAAATAGAACTCTCGTACCTAAATTGTCAAAATTCGGGTTTGTTAATGATTTCTTAACATAGGATCTCTCTCCCTTAACTTTATACCCCGGTCACCAGATAAAACTCATGCTTAGGTGGTTAAAACTTACATCGTACTATTGCTTATTTTAATTTCAGGCACTGTAAGAGCGCAGTTCCTCATGGACATGATTGATACCACGAGCGAAATCGGAAGGTCAATATTAAGTGTCTCCAAAAGGTTTGACAACATAAGGATTGGAGGTTATATTCAACCGCAATTTCAACTGGCACAGTCGAAGGGGGTAAAAAGCTTTAATGGAGGAGATTTCCTTCCGAATGTTAACAATCGTATGATGCTGCGTCGTGGCAGGATACGTTTTGATTATATTCACTTTAATACGGACAACAAGGTTTCTGTTCAATTCGTATATCAGTTCGACGGCACGGAAAGGGGTGTGTTTATCCGGGATTTTTGGGGAAGATTATTCGAAAACAGGTTTAAGCTTTTCTCCTTTACTACCGGCATGTTTGCCCGGCCTTTCAGTTACGAATTGAATCTTTCATCTTCTGACAGGGAGAGCCCTGAACGTGGGAGAATGAGCCAGATCCTGATGAAAACCGAACGAGACCTTGGGGCAATGATTTCTTTTGACCCGCGTAAAAAAGATCATCCTTTAAAATATTTAAAAATTGATGCAGGTTTGTTCAATGGTCCGGGATTGTCAGCGCCTGCAGATTATGACAGTCATAAAGATTTTATCAGCAGGATCGCATTGAAGCCTTTTCCGCTCACGAAGAAAATGTTTTTGTCGATGGCTGTGTCCTACCTGGATGGTGGCATCTTACAAAATACAAAATACATTTACCAGCTTCGGAATGGTGTGAATGGAAAAAATTTTGAGGTAGATTCTTCGCTGTCGAATGTAGGAAAAATTGCTCCACGGAAATATTATGGCGGGGACATCCAGTTAAAAATAAAAAACCGTTTTGGATTCACTGAACTGAGAGCTGAGTACATGACAGGCAAACAAACTGCTTTCGCAAACACTTCCGAAACGCCTGCTGCAATACCCTCAGATATTTCAGGAGCTCTCTACACCCGAAAATTCAATGGGGCTTATTTTTATTTTCTTGAAAATATCTTTAATATGAAGCACCAGATAGGAATTAAATACGACTGGTATGATCCAAATACAGAGATCAAAGGCAATGAAATCGGGAAAGCAGGCACAAAAACCACCGAGGCAAATATTAAATATTCAACATTCAGCTTTGGATATATTCATTTTATTAACGAGACTGTAAAACTTGTATTATGGTACGATATCATTTCAAATGAAAAAACACTTCTCCCTGGTTATACCCATGATATTAAGGACAACATTTTTACCTGCAGGTTGCAGTTCAGGTTTTAAGCTGATTACATTACTTATGTACGATGAAAAGAGAAAGCCTTGTTTTTTCTAAAATTACATTTGCCAGGCTGTTTTTAAAAAACCGGGAAATACCACTACGTCCAAATGCACCCATCACCACCATTATATGTGCATCTTCATGGGTAAGGAATTTAAGCAGTTCCGTTTCTACATTTCCTTCCAGCCGATTTTCCGTTAACTGTGAAAAATTTTTTGATACGTGATGTTTAATATATTCACGATTTGAAATAACTTGTTCATCAGATAAGTTTACAGAAACCACGTCTGCAGGGAGCGACGAATACCCCGGCAGAACAGCTATAAATTTTTCTATGGCGTTCCTGCTTGATACGCCTTCATCCAGCATCAATAGCACTTTTTCTGGCAATTCATTTTCAGAAGTCAAATATACAGGACATGTTACCCGTGGCAGAAATTCATCAAGGAAGTCCGCGCGGGTATCTGCAATGATCAGATCTTTTTCCGAACACTCACCAATGAAATCTTTGATCAAAACATCTTTTCGGATGTTGCTGTTCACTCCTTCATTTGCACATGCGTCATTGAACAGCTTAATATTGTCATCAATTAAAACTGCTTGTTCATGTGATATTGATTGTTGGCTAAGGTCATCCTCAGTCAATGCCATATCATTTGGGAAAGGATATCTCAATGGAGTTTTATTAACCCGCCCTGCTAAAAATACCCCGGTAATGGGTGTTAGTTTTTCCTTTGCAAGTTTAATTGCAAAGTGCACAACATTCCAGGGTGTATTCAATACATCAAATAATGTGATTATTCTTTTCATATTGCCAATTTGTACAATTGAAATTTAAAATAATTAAACCATCCATATGCGGCATCTAAAAAGATAATAATTTGATAACACAGCAATTTTCGCAATCTGTAGATAGGAAATGAAGCGTTTCCTATAACTGGGATCCGGAGCGTCAAGCATTAATGAATTATATATAAACACGTATTTAAGTAACAATTACATAACAATCAGGTAATACTTCGTTAACATAGAAGTGATCTCTTTGCAGAAATATTTAGTGCATGAGATTGACAGCTACATTCTTAATTTCCATATTCATTTCCTTCTCTTCTTTTTCACAGGGCAAAGTAGAAGGCAAAGTTACTGATTCTAAGTCCGGCAACCCGGTTGTGGGTGTTTCTGTAATTGTTGACGGTTCCAGGACAGGTATCGCCACCGATATAGACGGAAGATTTATTCTTTCATTGCAAAGCGGAAAAAAATATACAATCAGGTTGAGTTCCATCGGGTATAAAATTAAAGAGCTTACAGAAGTTGAAGTTAACCCGCGCGTTGTAACTCCTCTTGATGTGATCATGGAATCTGCCGCAAAGACTGAGAACGAAGTTGTGGTTACTTCAACGGCGAGGAAAGAAACAGTAGCTGCACTGATATCACTTCAAAAAAACACAAATACTGTTGCCCAGGTGATCTCAGCAGAAGCGATCCGTCGTTCTCCTGATAAAAATACAGGTGAGGTTTTAAAAAGGGTGCCGGGAACGTCAGTCCAGGAAGGCAAATACCTGGTGGTCCGCGGTTTAAGCGATCGCTATAACCAGGCGATGCTGAACGGTATATTGCTGAGCAGCACAGAGCCTGATCGCAAAACATTCTCATTTGATATTTTCCCATCTGCGATGATTGATAATATTGTGATCAATAAAGCATTTGTACCCGAACTACCGGGCGAATGGGCAGGTGGCCTCGTACAAGTGAATACTAAAGACATTCCCTCAAAAAATTTCCTGAATTTCCAGGTAGGAACAGGTTTCAATACAAACGTAGTGGGGAATGATTTTTATTCATATAAAGGAAGCAATACCGACTTTTTAGGGTTCGACAATAAATCTCGCGTACTTCCTTCTGGAATCCCTGTGAAATCAAAATTCGAAAATCTCAGCGATGAACAAAAACTTGTGCTCGGGAAATCGTTTGGTAACAACTGGGGTGTAAATAAGATGACCATCACACCCAACATGTCACTGCAGGTAAGTGGAGGATTTTCTGGAAAATTATTACACAAGAAGGTGGGAGGGATCATTGCTGTTAACTACAACCGCAGCCTGGTCAACAATGAGTCAACCAATTCATTCTTTTCAATAGATAACAACCTTGCCTCTCCCGATTTTGTATACAACACACATAAATATGCAAAGGAAGTTCTGTGGGGTGCAGTGGGCAACTTTTCAATGCAGTTCAACAACAATAATAAAATCAGCATCAAGAACCTGTTTAATGTAAATTCTACCAACTATGCTGCTTTGCGTACAGGGCAGGAATATATCAGCGGCACTGATAATTACCGTTCAAGAGAGTTGGCTTTAAGGACCAATATATTTTACAATACCCAGGTTTCAGGAGATCATAATTTCCCGGGCCTGAAAGGCAAATTCAGTTGGTATGGCAGCTTCAATATTTTAGATCAATATATTCCCCAGCAGCGAAGGCTTGAATACATACAGGATGCAACTGTAACGGATGCTCCATATTTTGCAAAATTATCTACCGGCCAGTCCCAAAAAAGCGGCAGTATTTTTTATTCAAACCTTTCTGATTATATCTATTCAGGAGGAGCAGATGTCACAAAAATTTTCAAGCTCTTCAAAAACAACCAGGCAATTAAAGCAGGTTATTTTTTACAGGTAAAAGACCGATTATTCGATTCACGTCCATTCTTTATCAAACTGTTTGACAATAGTTTAAAGGCACTTCCTGAAGACCAGATATTTGCCGATCAGAATTTTGTGAATGGAAAACTGGGATTTGATGAGTTCATTGGAAAGCAATTCCGGTACATAGCCAACAGTATCATGAATGCAGGATATCTGCAACTTGACAATTTGCTCACTGATAAATTAAGGGCAGTGTGGGGTGTCCGCTACGAAAATTTTGACCAGTTAATCGGAAGCGTTAATCAAAGTGATACAAGACATGTTCATACCCAAGTAGGAGATTTTTTACCGGCTCTTAACCTTACCTATAAAGTAAATTCACAACAGAACATACGTTTATCTGGATCACAAACCGTGGTACGTCCCGAATTCAGGGAGCTGTCTGATTTTGCATTCTATGATTTTGATTTAGGTGCAACCGTGCTTGGTAATAAGCAATTGGTAAGAACAAAAATTTCTAACCTGGATCTGAGGTATGAACTGTATCCACGCCCGGGTGAACTGGTTACACTTGGAGTGTTTTATAAATATTTTACAAATCCGATCGAGTTATACTTTAATCAAAGTGGAGCGGGCTCAAGCAATACTTTTAATTATTTCAATGCAGACAAGGCTACGGGATATGGTGTTGAATTTGACATCCGCAAAAAGCTTGACTTTAACACAGTCCTTAAAAATTTCACAGTAACCAGCAACTTGTCTTATATACACAACAGGGTTTCAAGTAATTCGAGAAATCTCAACCGTCCGTTACAGGGACAAAGCCCTTACGTGATCAATGCTGGGCTTCAGTACGATGTTGAAAAATATGGCCTCAGCTCTACGCTTTTATTTAACCAGATCGGGCGTCGTATTGCATTTGTAGGAAATGACCAGGTTCCGGCCATCTTTGAATCACCACGCCCGTTATTGGATTTTCAGCTCGCAAAAAAAATAATCAAAAATCACGGCGAGCTGAAGCTGAATGTAAGCGATATCATCAACAAAGAAGCTCACTTTTATCATGATCTGAATGATGATGGTAAATATGGAAAAGCAAACGATGCGCTTGCCATAGACAGGAAATATGGAAGAACGATCAGTCTAACTTTTGGATACAATCTTTAAAACTTTAAAAAGTACAAATCAAACAAATCAATCATCAAAATGAAAAAAAGTATTATGCTGGGTTCGCTTGCTGCAATGCTTGTGTTCAATAACAGCTGCCGGAAAATAGAAGTTGATGGCACCACTACGCCTCCAACAGGAACGCCGACACCAACTGAAAATACAATATTATCAGGCAGGATCACCAGCGACCGAACCTTGACGGCTGCAAATGTTTATACACTGCGCGACCTCGTGTACGTTACAAATGGAGCAACACTTACTATTGAACCGGGAACAAAAATAGTTGGTGAAAAATCGACCAGGGGTGCATTGATTGTAACCCGCGGGTGTAAGCTGATCGCTAACGGAACGGCAGATAAACCGATTGTTTTTACATCAGACCAGGCTACAAACCCACAACGCGGTGACTGGGCTGGTATAGTATTGCTCGGGCGGGCGCGAACCAATGCAAGCTATAATGGAACAGCCGGGCTAGGAGAAGCAGAAGGAGGGATCAACAATGGAGAAGGATTGGGCCTGTATGGTGGTACAGACAATGAAGATAATTCCGGTAGCATGAAATATGTACGGATTGAATATGCAGGCTATGCATTTTTGCCTGATAAGGAGTTGAACGGGATTAGCATGTATGCGCTTGGAAGAGGCACTACTTTACAATATATACAGGTATCTTACGCAAATGACGACTCATTTGAGTGGTTCGGTGGAACTGTAAACATGAATCACCTGATTGCTTATAAAGGATTGGATGACGAGCAGGATTCCGATAACGGATTTAGTGGAAATGTACAATTTGTAATCTGCCAGCGCGACAGCAGTATTGCTGATATATCCGGTTCCAATGGCTGGGAAAGTGACAATGATGCAAATGGCCTTAGCACCGTAAATGTAAATCAGCCACAAACAAAAGCTGTGTGGAGCAATGTTACAATGGTAGGTCCGCGCGCAACCTCTTCAAATATTGGCAATTCATTATTTAGAAACGGTGCACAGATCCGCCGCAACACTTCCATATCAATTTTCAACTCTGCTATCGTGGGCTGGCCGGTAGGCATTTATATTGATGCAACTACAGGAAGGCCTACGGATCTGAATATTGTTCCTGATAACAACCTGATGATCCAAAGCACCATCATCGCGGGATGTGCGACTCCATTAAAATATGGTGTAAGCACTACGGCACCAACTGGCTGGGACCTTGCTGCATTAACTGCCTGGTTCAATTTACCAGCTAACAACAATTCAATTTTAACGAACAGTGCTGACTTGAAATTAACGGATCCTTTCAATGCTACCGGAGCTCCTGATTTTACGCCACTTGCAGGATCTCCATTATTGACTGGTGCAAATTTTGCAGACGCAAAACTTGCAGCCGGTGGTTTCACACAAGTTACTTATCGCGGTGCGGTAGGCCCTGGGGATACATGGTGGAAAGGCTGGACCAAATTTTAATTAATTCTGAAAAATAAAATAAAAAGCAGCTCCAGGGCTGCTTTTTTTAATACATCATATGAAATTTGCACCCGTTTTATTTATCATTTTTGTTGTTGGTTGCACAAATAGCCAAAATGCACCAAAGAAAATTACAATCAGTGCCTCCTGGCTGGATTCAATTAAAAGCAAGAGCGACACTCACTACATCAGGCACTACAGGAATACTGATTTTGTAAAAGCGGAATATTTTGTGAACAGGAAGGATACAACCATCTGTCAGGTGATGAAGGATTCGTCAGGGAACATCAGGCAAGTGATAGTAGCCAAAGAAAACAGGAAATTATTTTTTGCAGAATACTATAAAAATGGCCAGTTGATTTCATTTCTACCAGTTGGGCCAGATGGTAAATACAATGGGATAGCAACCTATTATTATGAAAATGGAACAGTTAAAAACACCGGTTTATACAGTGAAGGATTTCGTGCGGGTAAATGGAGCAATTACAATGAAGACGGGCATCTTGTATCAACGGATGTTTACAGCAGCAGCGGGGAGCTGGAAAAAACAATTAAATGATAAAGGCGTAACATTTACATAATGATTCGGTAATATAAGGTTGGTAACATTGGGGTAGATTCTTAAGTGTTAATAAATCATCGTTTACTAAGCAACAAACATCTTTCTCATGTGTACCACCCTTTATTCCTGGAGGGTGGTTTTATTTAAGCTTGTATCCTGAAATCATTTTTTACTTTTGGCACCGGATTAAATCGTTGAGATGCCAACATTCAAAGCCATTATAAAGAATAATAAATTTTATTTCATTAGCTCATTCGTATTTTTTTTACTGGCTGCATTTTTTTGCCTGTTCTATACAAGGGCTGAAAGTTTTTATTTTCTAAACACTTATCATTCCCCCGCAGCAACTAATATTTTCATTTTTTTCACCTGGCTTGGCGACGGTTTATTTTGTATAATGGTAGCCATTGCTCTTTTTTTCCTGAACCGGCGCTATTTATCATTATTGGTGCTCACCAGCTATCTTTTATCAGGATTAATTTCGCAGCTTTTAAAATATTTTATTATTGAAGCAAGGCCTGCAGTATTTTTAAAAGAAAGTTCCTATAAATACTTTATTGATGCAGTCACGCTTCATAATTATCATGGATTTCCTTCCGGGCATACTGCTTCAGCTTTTGCGTTAGCTACTGTTCTGGCAGTGGTGATCAGTAATACCATAGCAGGACTTATGCTTTTAATGCTGGCAGTTGCTGTGGGCTATAGCCGTATCTACCTTGGCCAGCATTTTTTGGTGGATGTACTGTGCGGGGCCATCATCGGGGCGCTCTCTGCAATGTTGTGCTTCTACCTGTTGAACAGCCAGCATCATTTTTTCAAAAAGCGATTTTACTATTTTACTTCAAACGCCAGAGAACCACTATGAACTTAGACTTTTTGATCAACCCCTGGATCGCAAAAGCCATAAAATTTGGAATGGTAGGTACACTTGGGCTGGTCATCGATTTTGCAGTGACTTATTTTTGCAAGGAAAAATTAAAATGGAATAAATTTCTCGCCAATTCAATTGGCTTCTCACTGGCCGTTGTACAAAATTATTTCCTTAACCGGGTATGGACCTTTTCAAATACTGACCAGCACCTGGCTGTACAATTTTCTAAATTTTTATTTGTTGCGATTGGCGGGTTGGTGATCAACAATATCCTGTTGTACTTTTTTTTAAAGTATTCAAAGGGCAAATACTTTTATGTGTGCAAAGGTGCCGTGGTCTTTATCGTTTTTATATGGAATTTTTTAGCCAATGCATTCTACACTTTCCACTGATCAATTTTTTGCTGCATCCAGCGTAAAACCAAAACTGCTGCCCACATCAATTTTACTTCGTACATGAATCGTCTGGCCATGTACTTCAATAATGTGTTTTGATATTGCCAGGCCCAGTCCGCTACCTCCTATCTTGCGGCTACGGGCCAGGTCCGTGCGGTAAAATCTTTCAAAGATCCTGGGCAAGTGTTCTTCCGAGATGCCTGCCCCATCATCACTGATCTCAACAAGCACACGCTTCCCGTCTATTCTGTATGCACTTCCCTCTATATGACCATTGTCTTTGCCGTATTTGATCGCATTGTCAACGAGGTTGATCAATACCTGCCTGATCTTTTCTTTGTCGCCATTCACTAAAAGTGGCAGCTCACAACCTTTTTTAATATCGCATTTAATGTGCTTTTCATCTGCTTTGATAAAAAGGCTTTCAAAAACTTCCCTGATCAGTTCCTGGACAATAAAATTTTCTTTCAGTAACAACTGCTCACCCATTTCGAGCCTGGATATTTCATCCAGGTCATTGACAAGGTTCACCAATCGGTCAATATTTCTGGAAGTATTGTTTAAAAACTTTTTGTTCACTTCCGGATTTTCCAAAGCGCCATTCAATAAGGTATCTACATATCCCTGGATCGCGAAGATGGGTGTTTTTAGCTCGTGTGATAGATTCAGCAGGAATTCTTTCCTGTACGCTTCATTTTGTTGTAACACCTCTATCTCTCCTTTGTGCTGGTTTGCCCATTTCTCTACATCTTCTTTTACTTCCTCCACACTCTTTTGAGGAAGAATATTTTTGTAATAAAATTCTTCTCTTTTGCTGGCCTTGGTTTGGTAAATGAGTTTATAGATCAGCTTAATTTTCCTGTAAATAAATCGCTGTGTCAAAAAAAGAATCCACAGGTATGAAACTACGGCAAGTGAAAATACAAGGGCAAGGGAAGGCAACCACCCTACCCCAAATATAAATACTGCAATCCCAGCCACGCAGGCGACGGGCAGTGCGGTAAGTATGGCAACCTGTTGCGCTGAAAAGTTTTTAGGAGACAACATAATTCGTATTTCAAACGGCGTACGATTTTACCATCCGAGTACCCAGGCAAAAACAAGCGGAGCAACAATCGTTGCGTCACTTTCTATAATGTATTTTGGCGTATCAATGTCCAGCTTGCCCCATGTAATTTTTTCATTGGGCACCGCACCAGAGTATGAACCATAAGAAGTGGTGGAGTCTGAGATCTGGCAGAAATAACTCCAGAAAGGTACGTCATGCCATTCAAGGTCCTGGTACATCATGGGAACTACGCAGATGGGGAAATCTCCTGCAATTCCGCCGCCAATCTGGAAAAATCCCACGCCCTTTCCTGAGGAATTATTCCGGTACCATTCGCTAAGTTCCACCATGTATTCAATTCCCGATTTCATGGTTGAGGCTTTTAATTCACCCTTGATGATGTAGGAAGAAAAAATATTTCCCATGGTGCTGTCTTCCCATCCCGGCACTACGATAGGAATGTTTTTTTTGGCTGCAGCCAGCATCCAGCTATCCTTTGGATCTATTTCAAAATACTGTTCAAGCACTCCACTCAGCAACATCTTGTACATGTACTCATGCGGAAAATATCTTTCACCAGCAAGGTCTGCATCTTTCCAGATGCGGAAAATATGTTGCTGTAACCTTCTGAAAGCCTCTTCTTCCGGAATACAGGTATCAGTGACACGGTTGTAATGATTTTCCAGTAAATCCCATTCTTCCTGTGGGCTCAGATCCCTGTAGTTGGGCACTCTTTTATAGTGGCTGTGAGCCACCAGGTTCATGATGTCTTCTTCAAGGTTTGCACCGGTGCAGCTGATGATGGAAACCTTGTCCTGCCTGATCATTTCTGCAAAGGAAATTCCCAGCTCAGCAGTACTCATTGCGCCGGCCAGTGTTACCATCATCTTTCCGCCTTCATCAATGTGGCTCACATATCCTTTAGCAGCATCCAGTAATGCAGCAGCATTAAAATGCCTGTAATGCCGTTCTACAAATTCTGAAACCGGGCCTTTGGTCATCATATAAGTTTGTGAGCGCAAAAGTAATTTTTTTTAGCCAGTTGAAAGCTCCCAATTCCGGCAAAGGCGTATTCTAAATTTATCAATAAGTTGGATTGTGAAGTTATAAAGCACAATAGCAAACAGGGATATTTTATATGTATGCTAAATGTTTTCCCTGCAAAACAATGGCCTTGTTTTGTAAAAATTGCCGGTACCATTTCCCGGAATTTTTCACTGTTCTTTTTTGAGTTGCAAAATCGACGTGAACCAGGCCAAACTTGGGATTAAATCCTTCAGCCCATTCAAAGTTGTCGAGTAACGTCCATACAAAAAACCCATTCACCGGCACACCTTCTTTTTTTGCTCGGAGCACTTGTGCAATATGATCCTGCAGGTATTTTATCCTTTTCTCATCATTGATGACGCCATTTATGAATGTATCATTAAAGGCAGCACCACTTTCTGTAATGATCAGCTCTTTGATGTTCGGGTAACTTGCGAATTTTTTCAGACAATAATAAATGGATGGCGGATATACTTCCCAATTCATGAGGGTGGCTTCAACGTCCCGCTTGTTTGCTCTCATAATTTTTGCCCTTATAAACGGCATAAATTGCGCGTAGCAAACTAGCTCTCGGGTATAATTTTGAATGCCGAAAAAATCCATATCGAATGCCAGCTTGCCTTCATCCCTCGGTTTAATAAATTTTTCTATTCTCTCCAGGATTTTAAGATCACACACGGGGTATCCTCTACCGAGCAAAGGCTCAATAAACAAACGGTTGAGAAGTGCGTCAACTTTTTTGGCTGCCTTTATATCCCTGTCATTATTCCTGTAAGGTTCAATGTGCGAACAGGAAAAGGTGGTACCCACATTCGACCCGGGTAAAAGTTGCTTAATGATCCTGCCGCCCTCTGACTGGCAGATGGAGGCATGGTGTACGGTACTTAAAAAGTTATTAAGCCCTTTTTTGCCGGGAGCATGAATGCCCAAAAAATATCCTGCACCGCTGAATACCATCGGTTCATTCAACACGATCCAGTTTTTTACCCGGTCACCGAAATATTTTACGCAGCTATCCACATAAAAGCTGAACCAGTGAATAATCTCCCTGTTTGTCCAACCTCCTTTCCGCTGCAGTTCCAAAGGAAGATCCCAGTGATATAAAGTGATCCAGGGTTCAATATTCAATTCCAGGCACAGGTCTATCACCCGGTTATAAAAATCAATTCCTTCGTGGCTCATCACACCGATCCCGTGAGGAAAGATGCGTGTCCACGCTATCGAAAAACGATAATTTGGAATTTGCAGAGTGGAGATCATGCTGATGTCCTTTGCATAATTATTATAGAAATCACAGGCAACTTTACCATGATCATTGTTGAATATTTTATTTTTTTTATCAACAAAATCATCCCAGATGGATAAACCTTTGCCATTTTGATTATACCCTCCCTCAATCTGGTAAGCAGCTGTTGAAACCCCCCATTTAAAATCCGGTCCGAAATCATCTTTGTGCACAAGCATGTTATATCCTGTTTTTGCCCCTGATGGTATCAAGAGTTAATTGCTTTAATTTTTTTAATGAAAAGGGAACATTTCCCAGATGTAATTCTTCCTGTTTTTGAGAATTGGAATGATGATTTTGCAGAATGAGATCAATAATCTCTTCGGTTGCATCCCGGTAATTCACATGGATCGGGGGAGAGGATTTCACCCAGCTTTTTATTTTTTCAATTTGTTTGCTCTTCAAGGTTTTCAAAACATCGATCCCCATTTTTTTTAAGGCTGCAGCGTTGCATTGCTGTTCGTATTGCCCTTTCATTGGGATCACCAGTAATTTCTTATTCAGGAATAATGCTTCTGCAGGAGTTTCAAATCCTGCACCACACAGGATACCCGAACAACCCACAAGGCTTTTGATAAACTCATCGTTGTTGATCGGCCTGATGTGAATATTGTTTTTGTGATAAGGTTTTTTTGAATGCTTGGAAAAAACAACCCATTGTATCTTATGGATTTCCCGCAATATCCTGATGATGATCTTATCTTCATATGCGGGCAGGTAAACGGTGAAATGATTGTTTTTCTCGATCACCGCGTTTCGCACCTGTTGCCTAATGACCGGTGTGTAAATATGGTCATCATACGTTTTGAAATGGAAACCATACGCGTTTGTTACCGGTGCGTAATTTTTTAAGATCGCCTCCCCAAAAAAATCATTGCCGGAAGGTTTGGGTGACTTTTTATTGATCACCGCAAGCTGGTGACTCAATCCGATGCAGGCTTTATTTTTTAACCTGCAAGCCCATGCACTGACCGGCTCAAAATCATTGATGATGATGTCATACTCTTCAACAGGCAGGTTTTTTATTTCGCGGAACAGTTGCTTTAAATTACTTTTTTTATAAGTTGACAACAGGTCTACTCCGCCCTTTTTGCCAAATACAAAACTCAACCCTTTTAACCTGAATTTTACAGGATGGGGCAATTCTACATCATCCTCTGTACCACTTATTAAAATATCCAGGTCGCCCCTTTCCTTTAAAATTGGCACTATATCGCGTGCCCTGCTGATATGACCATTACCTGTACCTTGTATCGCGTACAGTATTTTCATTTAGATTTCATCAGGTTGAACTGGCTCACAAGTTTATCAAACATCTGGTGATTCGAAGGTTCCTCTTCTTCTGGCTGGATCAGCAGAGGTGATATTTCATTTGCATCAAAACGGTACATTGCCCAGCTGCCATTGGAATATTCGAGTGCCGTTAAATTTTCGATCCAATCCCCTGAATTTAAATATACGATCGAGCCATGCCTGTTCTCCAGGGTCTTTATTTCAGGTTGGTGGATATGACCGCAGACTACGTAATCGTAATTATTGAAAATGCCGATATCCGCTGCAGTCTGCTCGTAATCATTGATGAATTTAACGGCACTCTTTACACCGTTCTTGATTTTTTTTGACAAAGATATTTTACCCCTGCCAAAAAATTTGACCGAGATATAATTAACAATCCTGTTTATGAGGATGAGGATATCATAACCTGCGGCTCCAAGTTTAGCCAGCCACTTAGAATGTTGCATGGTTACATCAAAAACATCTCCATGAAAAAACCACGCGGTTTTACTGCAGGGGAGATCTAACACAAGTTTATCTACAATTGAAAATGACCCGAGTTTCAGTCCTGTGAACCTTCGAAGCATTTCATCATGATTGCCGGTTACATAATAAATTTTAACCCGGCGGGTAATCCAGCTAACAAGATGTTTGATGATTTTCATGTGCGAGCGCGGCCAATATCTTTTATTGAACTGCCAGATGTCGATGATATCACCGTTGAGAATTACCGTCTTAGGTTTGATGCTCTTCAAGTAAAGCAATAATTCCTTCGCATGACATCCATATGTACCAAGGTGTACATCAGAGATCACTACAATATCCAAAGGTCTTTTTTTAGACCTCATATTGGGTTTTGTGATTTATAAAATTTCAGCGGGGAATAAAATGCTGCCAGCCTGCGCAGGAGTAGTCTTATAATGAGTCCTGAAAAAAAATAGGTGATATTTTTCATGATTACTATAGGATTTTCCACACAAAGTGAAACAATCAATATGATGTAATCATTACCGGAACATTATGATACTGTTAAATACAGAGTTACCTGTTTGTCATCACCTTACCGTTTTCCAGCCAGAACAGGAATGTAATTTTGGATTTATCATTGCCATCCTTTTTTTCGTAGGCTATTTTACTTCCCTTTAAGAAAGAAAGGAAATCTTTCACCTGGTTTTCAACTTCAGCAAGTTCGGTATTGACTTCCTGCAGCCTTTCCTCATGTTTTTTTACCTGTAAAAAAAGTTTGAACATATCATTCGTTTCCCTGCGTTTGTATACAGCCGAATGATGATCCGTGAGATGCTCCTGATATTTTTCATTGGCCCTTTGAAGTAATAAGGGTATTTCAATTTGCTCATCTAAAAGAGAAACGTATTCTTCAAACAGACCATCCACGTGCTTATGAGTAATTTGTTTCATACAACTTTAACAATTTGGTTAAGATAAATGTGTTTCAATTTTAAGGTAAAAATTGTTTTTGATTTGGCGGCATTTTTTATATTATATAATTATTATTTTTTATTATCTCCTCCGGTCTGTAATTCAGCTTGTGTAAATCGGACATTTATTTTTTCAGAGGAAGCTTGTTTTTCCAGCCAGTCAGGCGGTAAACATAAAAATCGTGGGTAGGAATTTTATTTCGTTGGACATGAATGATCGCGATCATGTCGCTATAAGAATAAAAATCTCTGTACTCATCCTGCACATTATAATTTTCATCTGATGGCACCACGCAATAGGCCGTATTAAAATTAACAAGTGGTATACGGGGTGTATTCAACCAGGCGTATTGATGCAGGTCATTGAGGCTCCCGAGTCCGATCATCCGGATCTTTCCCGGGCGGCAGAAATAATATTCTATATGAGATCCCCACCAGTTGTAGCATACCACCGGGGAAGCAGGAAGTGCCTTTCCATCGAGGATCTCCTGGTTATAAATTTTTGCAAATTGTTCACCGGCTTCACGCCATCCATTCATATCCAAGGTGATGTCACCTTTTCCAAGGTCATTTCTTTCGTTGTTTCCAAAATTACCCGGATAATATTTTACCACAAGGCTGCATACAAACAGGGAAATGAGGTATAGCCCCATGCTGTACTTTAGTATTCGCGGAAAATAAATGGTTGAATTTGTAACAGCCAGGTAGATGGCTGCAATTGGGATAAGGGTAATATATCCCGGCCCGCTCCAATGCGGAAAAGTGTGCTTATAAAATGAAATCACAAGCAATGAAAAAATCAGGGGTAAGGCTATGAAATTATAAGCAGCCAGTGAACGTTGAACTGGATTTTTTTTATTTAAAGAAGCTGAAAGCGCTATGATGATTATGGCAACATTGAAAATATTGTTGATCAGGATCTGACCAATCAATTCCCGCAAAAGGTTAAAATGGCTTAGTGAAAGAACCTGGGGTGTGATCCGCTGGATATGGAAATGATAGGTTACAAAATTATTTTCCACATTCCAGATTACAATAGGACTTGCAATGATCATTGTTAGGGAAAGGCTGGCGAATAGCCTTTGGTTCAGCCAGCTCCTTTTTACAGATACCGCGTATAATAAAATGCCTGACCAGATGAATACCCCATGCATTTTGCTCATGATGCATAAACCTGAAGCTATACCCAGTAGCAACCAGTTGAACCAGTTTTTTTCGTCTGCCATGATCCTGGCAATCATCCACAAACTCAATGTCCAAAAAACCATTTGTGGTGAATCCGGCATAATTAAAAGGCCAGCCGTAATACTCGAATAAAAGGAAGCGTTATACAGCAAGGCCGCAAACCATCCAGCCCTTTCAGAATGTAAAGTGCTCACGCACTTGTACATGAACCAGGAGGAGATTGCACATCCGGTCACACTGCCAAGCCTGAGAAACAGTTCATGGTCATCAAGCCAAAGGTTAAGGGTAAAGATCCTTATCCACAGGCTTACCATAGGTGGGTGATCAAAGTAATTCCATTTTAAATACTGGCTGTAAAGCCAATAGTATGATTCATCATTTCCAAGGTCAATAATTGAAGAGATGAAGAGGCGAACAAAAGAAAGTATCACGATCAATACTATGACCCGTCTTTTATAACTCATAGCCGGCAGTATGTCTGAATTTTTTTGCAATTTGCGCATTCAGCTAAAAGAATTTTCAACATTTATCCATCTTGATCACGCTACAAGATTAAAACGGATATGCCATCATCCAATACATTGATTGAAGCTGATCGTTCAACCGGTTTGTTCTATTTATATTTAAAAAAAAGTAATTTAGTTTAAATGGGTTTATTAAAAATATTTTTTTGGGGATTGGTCATAAGCTTTCTGGGAACCTTGCCACCCGGTACTTTGAATGTTGCTGCCATGCAGATTGGCGTGCAGGAAAGCATTGTAAATGCAATCAATTTTTCGATAGGGACCATTGTTACGGAAATGATATTTGCACGGATATCCCTGGTCGGAATAAATTGGCTGCGAAAGCAAAAAATTCTTTTCCTGTGGCTTGAATGGATAACATTTGCAATTGTTATTGCGCTTGCGGTAGGAAGCTTCCTGGCGGCGGCAAGAACGCATCCAAACCCAAAAAATTTCATGCTGGTCAACGATATGAACCGTTTTGTTCTAGGATTGTTTTTAAGTGCCATCAGCCCAATGCACGTTCCATTCTGGTTCGGGTGGAGTACCATCCTGTTTACTAAAAAAATATTAAAGCCCAATGCACCTTCCTATAATGTATTTGTTTTAGGGATTGGTGCAGGAAGTTTTTTAGGCTGCGGAATTTACATTTTTGGCGGCAGGTACATAGTGGAGGAGCTCAACACCAATGTTCACATCCTTAACTGGGTGATCGGGAGTGTTTTTGCTTTAACAGCCGTCATACAATTAGGGAAGATCCTCTTACACAAAGATTCAGCGGAAAAACTTCAGCACCTGGAAGACATCCGCGATCAGTAACTGAGAGAGGGCTTTCCGTACAGGGAACGTAGCTATTTTATACTTCCATTTTTCTGCCGGATCAGATCATTAACGAAATCCATTTTCCTGTCAGCATTGTTCCTGGTAGCCTCCAGCGTAGGCCCTATATATATATCAGGCAATACTCCTGTACCTTTTTCTGCCACATGATGATACTGGACTAGCCGGAATACCGGCAAACGGACCCTAAGCTTTGTGTGGGGAAGAACAATATCCGGGATCATGATCCCGGAATTGCCGTACCAGCCACCCCCGGTTGTTTCGCCCACGAGCTTTACATTCTGCTGCCCTTTCACTGAATTGCAAAACAAGGCAGAAGCTGAGAAAGTAAGGCCATTGGTAAGCACATAGATCCCGCCATCAAAATGATTTCTGCGTTTAGGCTTAGCCGTATGATTTTCCCAGTAACCGAAGTGAAACAGGCCATCCGGCTTTTTTCGCGCGATAAAAAACAGGACGATGTTATTGATGAATCCCGAGCTGATGTATTTTGTATAGGGCCTGAAACTTTTGCCAATCGCGAATGCCGTATCCGCCACTTTAAAAGGCGCATTTTTTAAGTAGCGGGTAAGTGCTACGTAATTTGAAATGTCACCACCACCATTGGCACGTATATCAATGATCACATTGGATACTTTATGTTTTCTTACAGAGTTGAAACTTTTCCGGAAAAAACTTTTAAGGTGTCCTTTGGCAAAGCTGTTCAGTGTGATGAGTGCCTGCGAGCTGTCCCTGTGAAAAGAGCGGATATTTTCTAATTTTTCTTTTCTCGTAAGCCCCTTCTCCTTTTTTACAGGCGGAAAATTTTTTATGGTGGACAGGGTATCTGCAGCAATGCTGTACAGTGGGATTAAAGTTTTCTTTTCGCGCCCCATGCTGTCAATATAATTTACCGAGTAGGTTTTATAAATGCCGAATATATTCCGGTGAAAATATGGAAAGCTTGAACTCAACCTGATGTAATTTACATTGTTCTCATAACCATCTTCTACCAGGTATCCCAGCATCGTGTGGATGAGTTCCTTGTTCCTGGTGCCATTGACAGCAGTGATCAGCATTCCTTTTTTGATGACGGAATCCTTTTTACTCAGGTTGGCAGTAACCACCATGGTGTCGCCCCAGATTTTTAAATACAAGGGGAAGGATGGGATCCTTTTATTCCTGATGAAATGATTCCAACCTTTGCTCATGCTGAAACTCGTATGGCCACAATGTATTTTATTGGTCAGGGGAGCCAGCACTTTCCACCCAAACTGCAATTCAGTCATCGAATCGGCAATGCTTTGATATCCCTGGTCGAAATAGTGGTCCATGCTGTCTTTCGGGGTATACCAGTACAATGACGGATGTTTTTTTTCCAGGATATTTCTCAGCAGTGTATAATCCTGCTGTAATTCATGCTTCGAAAATTCTTTATTTGGGTTGTAATTCCTAGTGATCGAGCAGCTGATCAATCCGTTTAGGCATAACAGGCATCCGAGTATTCTGGTTCTCATCAACTGTGGATATAGATTTTTATGTAAAGGCATTCCATCCCTGGGCCGTAACAGCATGCGTGTTTCCTCCTTTGGTGATGATCTTTGCTCCTTCCGTCTTTTCAGTGATATAGCCTATAACGCTTATTTGCTCATTCAGTAATATTTTTTCATGATCTTTTTGCGGTAAGGTGAATACAAGTTCATAATCTTCTCCCCCGCTTAAGGCGCATGCAGTAGGATCAAGCTCAAGTTTGTACGCAAATTGCCTTGCCAAATCATGAACCGGGATCTTTTCTTCATACAGTATGCAGCCAACCTCACTTTGTTTACAAAGATGTAAAATTTCACTGCTCAGTCCATCGCTGACATCGATCATGGACGTCGGGATGATTTTATTGGCGCCAAAAAATTCAATAATGTCCTTCCTGGCCTCAGGCTTTAATATTCTTTTTATAATGTAATCCTGGTTTTCAAGATCCGGTTGTACACCTTTTGTTTCCAAAAAAATCTTCTTCTCACGTTCAAGCAGGGTCAGCCCCAAAAAGGCTCCGCCAAGCTCACCCGATACACAAATAAGATCGTTAACATTGGCACCGCTCCTTGTTACATATTGATCGGGATTCACTTCGCCAATGGCAGTTACAGAAATGATAAAACCTTTTTGAGAAGTTGAGGTGTCTCCGCCAATGAGGTCCACATCATACCTGTCGCACGCTGCATATACCCCTTCATAAAATTCTTCAAGAGCCTCAACACTAAACCGGTTGCTGAAGGCAATGCTGAGCGTGATGTGTGTGGGCGTTGCATTCATTGCATAGATATCACTAAGGTTCACCACTACACATTTATATCCAAGGTGTTTCAGCGGGGTATACATAAGGTCAAAATGAATTCCTTCAATCAGCATATCTGTGCTCACTACAGTTTGCTGACCTGCATGATCAATTATTGCAGCATCATCACCGGTACTTAAGATCGTGGATACATTCCTGGTTTCGTTGTTTTTCAGAAGAAGGTCAATCAGGCCAAATTCTCCCAGGGAAGCCACTTCAGTACGCGATTCACTCATTGTATCATATATTTTAGTCTAATCTGTTTTACCTGCCTGCTTCGAAAATGTGCCCGGGCTTTTTAACTTTTTTACAATTCACCCCTCACATACCTCAGCAGCTCTTCATGAATTTTGCCATTGGTTGCAAGGATGTGAGGCTGGTAAGGTGAATAATCATTTCCATCGAAATCAGTAACTTTCCCACCTGCTTCCTGTACCATTAAAAATCCTGCCGCACTATCCCACGCCTGTAGCTTATGCTCATAAAATCCATCAAATCTTCCCGCTGCAACCCAACACAAATCAATGGCGGCGCTGCCCAGTCTTCTCACCGGGATACCTTTCCTGATCAGCTTTTCAAAAACCTGTAAGGGGCCATTGGGCTCATCCAGATAAGTATATGGAAAGCCCGTTACCAGGCAGCTGCTGATCACTTCAGTTTTGCTGCTCACACTGATTTTTTTTTGATTAAGCGTAGCGCCGGAACCTTTCTCTGCAAAATAAAATTCGTTCATATTGGGATTGTAGACGGCCCCCAGGATCATGCTGCCCTTGAATTCTACACCAATGCTAACGCAACAAAGGGGGATTCCATTTGCAAAATTTACGGTGCCGTCTATGGGATCGATGATCCATTTATATTCCTGGTCTTTCCCCATTGATCCGATTTCCTCACTCAAAATTTCATGATGAGGAAAATCTTTTTTTATAGTTTCAATAATCACTTTTTCTGCCGCATGGTCTGCTTCGGTGACCAGGTTATTCATACCTTCTTTGTTGGAGATACTGAAAGTGCCATTGAAAAACCTTTGTAGTTCTCCCGCCCCCGCTTCAGCTGCTTTTACAAGCGTTGATTTTAACATGCCGCAAAGATACCATTGAAGTATATAAAGTATATAAAGTAAAATAAAGTAAATGGCATAGAGAGTGTTAACAGCACGAAGTTTCACAACTAATTTGTAATCAGAATCACTTTATTGCTACTTATCCTTCTGCACTTCATCATACTATTTACTTTATACACCTTATTTACTTTATTTTACTTTATATACTTTATTTACTTTATTTCGTGGCAGTTAAATATTGACCCTTGCAGCTATCGGTGATCATAGTAAATTATAATGTAAAATACTTTTTGGAGCAATGCCTGTATTCGGTGATGAAAGCAATTAAAAATCTGGATGCAGAAATTTTAGTGGTGGACAATTGTTCTACCGATGGTAGCAAAGACTACTTCTTGAATAAATTTGAGACCGTAAGGTTTATCTGGAATGACCGCAATGCAGGATTTTCAAAAGCCAATAATATGGCAGAAAAGATAGCAAGGGGAGATTACATTTTATTTCTCAATCCTGACACAATCGTTCCCGAAGATTGTTTTGAAAAATGCCTTTCATTTTTTCATTCGCACCAGGGAGCTGGGGCTTTGGGAACCAGGATGCTGGATGGCGCTGGCAATTTTTTAAAAGAAAGCAAACGCTCTTTTCCGTCACCACTTACATCGTTGTATAAATTGTCTGGCTTAACAAGGCTGTTTCCAAGGTCCGGGATCTTTGCTAAATATCATCTTGGTAACCTGGATCCCCATAAAACCCATGAAGTAGATGTGCTGGCAGGTGCATTTATGATGATCCCGAAAAAGGTGATCGAATCCATTGGAAATTTTGACGAGAAATTTTTTATGTATGGCGAAGACGTGGATCTCAGTTACAGGATACAAAAAGCCGGTTATAAAAATTTTTACTTTTCGGATTGCGCCATTGTTCATTTTAAAGGCGAAAGCACGAAAAAAGGAAGTCTCAATTATATCACTATGTTTTACGGGGCTATGAGCATATTTGCCGGTAAACATTATGGCGGTACAAAGGCCGGATTTTACAACCTGATGATCCAGGGCGGGATCGCAGTACGTGCAATGGTGGCGGCACTGGCGAAATTTATCCGGTGGATCGGCTTGCCGGTCATAGATGCAGCGCTGATCCTACTGAGTTTTTGGATCGTCAAAATGTTCTGGAGCATTTATATCAGGCAGGAAGTAAACTATTCCCCGAACATGCTTTTAATCGCATTCCCGGTTTTTACGATGGTATTCCTGGGGGCTTCTTTTTTTTCAGGGCTTTACGACAATGGGTATAAACAAGGCCGGCTGAATAAATCCACGTTGTTCGCATTTTTTATTTTGCTTGCAGGATATTCCCTGCTGCCGGAAACATTGCGCTTTTCGAGAGGCATACTGGTGTTTGGATCCTTGCTGGCATATTTATTTATGACGGTAATAAGGAAAATTCTCGTGGGCGTCAGGGCAATCGAAAAATCAAATGAAAATGACGAGCACAGGCAAACAATTGTAGTAGGTAGTGTCAACGATTTTGCAAGCGTTCACGATCTGATGCATTCAGCAGGTATTGAACAAAGAGTATTGGGGAGGGTGGCCGTGAACGGCAATCAATCAAATGCAATCGGCAACCTCAGCCAGATGGGCCAACTGCTGCGCTCATACCCCATCAGGGAGATCATTTTCTGCGAGGGAGATTTGTCGTTCAAAAAAATTATAGAGTTAGTAGAAAAATTACCAAGGCATGCCCGTTTAAAATTTCATGCTGCAGGTTCTCAAAGTATCATTGGAAGTGAGAACAGGTATTCCAGCGGCAAATTTGTTTCGTCAGACAAGATTTATCGATTGGCATTACCTGTGCACCGGAGAAATAAAGCTTTAAATGACGTGGTGGTAAGTTGTTTTTTTATCATCACATTTCCTATGCATTTAATATTGCAGCGGAGGCCAGGGTCTTTTTTTAAAAATGTATTTGCTGTTGTGATGTTTAAGAAAACCTGGGTTGGATATGCACTCTCCGAAAATCAATTGCCGTTCTTAAAAAAAGGTGTGCTCACATCAACGGGGTTGCCTGCCTCAAAAAATTCGTTGCCGGAACAAAGCCTGGCTTCTTCTGATAGATGGTATGTTACTGATTATAGTGTATGGCAGGATATTAGGATGATCAGAAAAAATTACCGGTTTTTATCAGCATAAAAAAGCCATCCGACCGCCAGCTGGCGGTCGAATGGCTTACTAACCCACATAAGTATTTAAAGGAGTGCAATCTCTGCGATCTTAGCCCTGATCTTAGATTCCAGGTCTGTTGCCAGTTCCGGGTTGTCTTCCAGCAATTGCTTTACAGCGTCCCTTCCCTGTCCGAGTTTGGTTGTATCGTAGCTGAACCAGCTGCCGCTTTTTTGAATGATACCCAGTTCAACTCCCATATCAATGATCTCACCTTTTTTAGAAATTCCTTCTCCATATATAATGTCAAACTCTGCCTGGCGGAAAGGAGGAGCGACTTTGTTCTTCACCACTTTTACTTTTACCCTGTTACCTATTGCCTCATCTCCATCCTTGATCTGTGCCATTCTGCGTATATCAAGCCTTACCGATGCATAAAATTTCAATGCATTGCCGCCTGTTGTGGTTTCAGGATTTCCAAACATTACGCCTATCTTTTCGCGAAGCTGGTTGATAAAAATGCAGCAACTGTTTGTTTTACTGATTGTAGCTGTAAGCTTCCGCAATGCCTGGCTCATCAGCCTTGCCTGCAAGCCCATTTTACTATCACCCATCTCACCTTCCAATTCCCCTTTTGGAACCAGTGCTGCCACAGAATCTATGACCACTACATCCAGCGCCCCGGAAAGAATAA
>JBDUCQ010000109.1:0-9556 GCA_040003385.1 Ginsengibacter sp.
GGGGTCAGGAATTTTTATTGAAGCCGGAATCCAAAACAAAACTTTTTTTAGTAGACAGGACTTTGTATGACCTGCAATTTGAATTTGATATGGATAGTAATGGAAAAATAGTGAAAGCATACGCCATCATTGATGGGATAAAAACACAAATGAAAAAAGAACATTAATAGTCTGAATCAAAAAGCGATGATTTGGCCATCCACCAGCATTTGAACACTCCGGTAATTCAATAAAAGCATTGTATCCTGAATAATAAATTTATATATTTCATAAAATTTGGGTCATGAAGGTCAAGTTTTACGGGGTAAGGGGATCGATTCCAGTATGTGGTCGTGAATTTCAACGGTATGGCGGGAATACCACTTGCTTGCGTATATACCGGGAAGCTGCCAACCGGGTAGTCATTTTTGATGCCGGGACGGGCATCAGGAATTTAGGAAAGGAAATGGTAGAACAAAACTTCCGGCAAACTTTTATTAATATTCTTTTTTCTCATTTCCATTGGGACCACATACAGGGTTTTCCCTTTTTTGCCCCGGCCTATAACACTGATCAGCACATCGGGATCCATGTGATGGGTGAAAAACGAAAGTCTACAAATTTTAAGGAAATATTTTCCAAGCTCATGCAAACCGAATATTTTCCGGTACAGTTTGAAGCGATGGGAGCGCAGTTTGAATTCCTGAATTTAAGTGATAACGAAACTTTAAACGGCGCACATATTCGAGCAGTTCCTCAATTTCATCAATTCATGGGTGGCTCATATGGATTGAGAATCGAAGATGATTCTTCCGTTCTTGTTGTGTGTACGGATATTGAACATGGAAGCGCCATCGATCAGAATATTGTAAAATTTGCGGAAAATGCTGACCTGTTAATTCACGACGGACAATATACAAATGAAGAATATAAGAAACACAGGGGATGGGGACACAGTACCTGGGAACAGGCTGTGGAAGTGGCCAAACAGGCAAATGTAAAAAGATTGATCATTACTCATCATGACCCGGATCACGATGACGACTTTCTTGATGCAATGGAAAAGGATTGCCAGGAAATATTCCCTAATTGCATGTTGGCAAAAGAAGGACTGGAAGTACAAGTTTAGGTGAACACATCCCATCACAATCAAGCCCCGCATGTGTATGCATTCCCAATAATTTAACACAGATAAGAACGCTACTCATAGTTGTTTCTCGAAGAAGCGCCCGGTATTTTACCTAAGCAATCCGCAAATCTTTCTGGATCTGCTCCAATGTTCTCCCCTTTGTTTCAGGCAAAACTTTCCAGATAAAAATTAAGGATACCAGCATCATGATACTATAAAATATGAACGAATAAAAACCGCCATTCGGGCTTCCTTCAACAATAATTGGAAATGTCCATGATATGATTGCGGCCATGATCCAGTGTGTAAAGCTTCCGAGTGAACCACCCTGGGACCGGACCGAATTAGGAAAGATCTCTGAAATAAAAACCCAGATCACCGCTCCCTGTGAAAAAGCAAAAAATGCGATATAACCAATGAGGTATACTAAAACGTTGGTGCCCATGGTAGCGGTTGAACTAAACGCATATGCAGTCAATCCCAGGAAGACAATCATACCGGCTGCACCGATAATCAGCAAGGTTTTTCTTCCGAATTTATCAATCACCGACATGGCGAGCAATGTAAAAAAGAGATTGGCAGCACCAATATAAACCGGTTGCAGGTAAGCCTGCCCTTTGGAAAACCCTGCCATTTCGAAAATACGTGGTGCATAATATAAGATCGCATTGATGCCCGACAATTGGTTGAACATTGCCAGCATCACAGCAAACAAAATGGGCTTGCCATATTTTCCATTGTACAGATTTTCTTTGGTGCCATGCTTTGATAACTCATGCTCCTCCCTGATGAGTGCAGCTGCATCGTGCTCCCCTGTTCGTGCAAAAATTTGTTTGGCCTCTTCATCACGGTTATTTAAAACGAGCCACCGTGGGCTTTCCGGAATTGTTCTCAATAAAATCGCAAATAACCCTGCCGGCACAATCATGATACCAAGCATCCATCGCCATGAATCCTGGCCGATGCCTATAAATAAAAAATTAGTAAGATATGCGATAAAGATACCGGTAACGATCATGAGTTGAAAAGACCCTGCAAGCCTTCCCCTGATGGGTGCAGGTGATATTTCCGCAATGTACATGGGGCCAACCACCGATGATGCACCTACCGCCATCCCGCCAATAAACCTGGCAGTTATAAACAATATCCAAAAGGGGGTTAATGCACATCCGATGGCTGAGCACAGATACAGGATGGCAATCACGGACAAGACCTTTTTTCTTCCGTACCGTTGTGCCGGCCTGCCTGCAACAAGGGATCCAATCACAGTTCCTATTAAACTGGAGGCGACAGTGAAGCCCTGCCATCCTGAACTGAGAGACCATAATTGCTGTATGGTTTTTTCAGCGCCTGAGATCACTGCCGTTTCAAAGCCAAACAGGAAACCTCCAAGGGCGGCAATCAATGACACGCGTATCACATAACCTGGGGCTTGCATGAGTGATCCTGCATTACCGCCTGCTTTATTTGAAAGTTCAACTTGCATAAATTATCGATTGATGAATTATTTTATGTTAAACGAGGGATATAAAATTTATTTTTCCTTCCTTTCGATCTTTAAATTCAACCCGTGTAAAAACTTACCGGTAAATGAATTCTTTCGCATAATTTCCGTTCTTTCGTTCAGGCAATTTGTGAATAATAATACTAAGTGGGGTTTGGCAGCTTTTAAATCGTTCAATTAATAAAAAGTAAGAATACAAAAAAAAGAAATGATACGGCATAAATTTATTTTAATAGAAAAGGGAGGAACGCTAAAAACCAAAATATCGCACAGCCGCAGGATATGCATAAAAAAATAGTTTGTTTTGGCGAATTGTTATTGAGAATGTCACCGGGAACTCATGGTGAATGGCTCCGTGATGCTAATATCCCCTTGTACCTGGGAGGGTCGGAATTAAATGTAGCAACAGCCCTGTCAAACTGGAAACTCCCTGTACAGTACTTGACCGCTTTGCCAGATCATGCTTTATCTAAAGACATTTGTGATCACCTGGTAAAAAAGAGGATTGATATTTCCAACGTGGTTTTTTCAGGCTCCCGGATTGGCATTTATTATTTGGCCAGGGGAAGCGATCTGAAACATCACGGTGTAATTTATGACAGGCAACATTCCTCCTTCAGTGAACTGCAACCAGCAACGATCGATTGGGATGAGATCCTGAACGGTGTAAACTGGTTTCATTTCAGTGCCATAACCCCTGCGTTGAATGATAACATTGCCGCGGTTTGCAAAGAAGCACTGATGGCCGCTGAAAAAAAGGGACTTATAATTTCTGTTGACCTGAATCATCGTTCAAAGCTTTGGCAATATGGCAAACAACCCGTTGATGTGATGACGCCACTGGTTCAGCATTGTGATGTGATCATGGGAAATATCTGGAGTGCAAACAGCCTGCTTGCAATTGGCCTGGACGAAAACATACACGAAAAAAAAAGTAAAGACGCGTATTTGCTGCATGCATCAAAAACTGCTGGTGCGCTTATGAAGCTATTTCCAAAGTGTAAGTCGGTAGCAAATACCTTTCGTTTTGACGATCTTACCTCATTAAAATATTATGCAGCTTTGGATGATAAAACAGGGCAATATGTTTCCAAAGAGTTTAATACCACAGAGGTTTCTGATAAAGCGGGCAGCGGTGATTGTTTTATGGCAGGGCTTATATATGGATTCACCCGGCAACACCCGCTACAGCATGTGATTGACTTTGCTGCAGCTGCAGCTTTTGGTAAATTACACGAGGTTGGTGATGCCACCCTTCAAACTGTTGAAGACGTGGAATTAAAACTAAAACCGCATGGATAAAAGGGAAAGCGTTTTTGGCCAGATCATTGAGCAGGGAATATTACCCCTGTACTTTCATCCTGATGCCGGGGTAAGCTGGCTGGTGTTGCAGGCTTTGTACAATGCCGGGTTAAGAGCGGTTGAATATACCAACCGTGGTGAAACAGCATTAGAGAATTTCAGTCATTTAGCCAACAGTGCAGTTAAGAAGCTCCCCGGATTGATGTTAGGTGCCGGAACAATTAAAAATAAAACTGATGCATCAGCCTTTATAAATGCAGGCGCTGATTTTATTGTTTGCCCAGGAATGATGGAAGAAGTTGGCAATTTTGTTCACGGCCATGATCTCCTCTGGATCCCGGGTTGTATGACAACTACAGAAATTATATGTGCTGAAGAGTGCAATGCTAAATTGATAAAAATATTCCCGGGAAGTTTATTGGGGCCGGCTTATGTAACCGCCATCAAAGAAATTTTTCCAAACCTGCTGTTTATGCCCACAGGTGGTGTGGATTTAACCGAAGAAAACATTGGTGGCTGGTTTGATGCCGGCGTTGCTGCTGTTGGCTTAGGCAGCAAGCTGATCAGTAGTGAATTGCTGGAACAAAAAAATTATTCGGAAATTGAGCTACAGGCAAAAAAGGTAATGGGGGTTGTTCAAAAAATAAAGCAAGATAAAACTTAATGGATACCGGATCACACAGGATTATACCCTAAATTCCGGTTCGACTAAAATCCCAGCTTCACAAATGTCATTACAAATCACGGGCAAATACAGGTGGACCATTTGTGCTCTTTTGTTTTTTGCAACTACGATCAACTACCTGGACAGAGCGGTGATCAGCTTACTTAAAAATGACCTGGAAAAAGAATTTAACTGGACAGAATCTGATTATTCGAACATCGTTATTGCATTTCAATTTTCGTATGCCATTGGATTGCTGATGGCAGGCGGTTTTATAGACAGGGTGGGTACAAAAATAGGGTATGCTATTTCTATTACAATGTGGAGCATTGCGTCTATGGGGCATGCGTTGGTAAAAAGCACGGTTGGATTTATGATTGCACGCTCTGCTCTGGGCTTCAGTGAAGCCGGAAATTTCCCTGCAGCCATTAAAACCATAGCAGAATGGTTTCCAAAAAAAGAAAGGTCGTTTGCTACCGGAATCTTTAATTCAGGAACAAATATCGGTGCAATTGCAGCTCCGCTTACTGTTCCTTTTATTGCTCAAAGCATGGGATGGCAATGGGCATTTATACTTACCGGTTCAATTGGCTTCATCTGGCTCATCTTCTGGTTTTTGATCTACGAGATCCCAGCCAGGCATAAACGACTTTCTAAAATTGAATACGAATACATACACAGTGATCTGGATGAAAGGAGCACGAGCGATGAAGAATCTGATACCGACAAAACAACCTGGTCCAAAATATTAGCATTCAAACAAACATGGGCATTCGTACTGGGCAAGTTTTTAACTGACCCTGTATGGTGGTTTTATCTTTTTTGGCTGCCTGCCTTTTTAAAAGCCGAATACCATGTGGTTGGAACAGCCATTGCATTACCGGTTGCCGTGGTGTATACGATGTCAACTTTTGGAAGCATTTTAGGAGGATGGCTGCCATTGAATTTGATAAGAAAGGGCTGGACTGTGTACAGGTCACGTAAAACTTCTATGCTGATCTATGCATTTTGTGCGGTACCTGTTGTATTTGCACAGTTGCTTGGGAGCATGAATATGTGGCTTGCTGTGATCATTGTTGGATTTGCTGCAGCAGCACACCAGGCCTGGTCTGCAAATATTTTTACCACCGTTTCTGATATGTTCCCTAAAAAAACAGTGGGCAAGGTAACCGGTTTGGGCGGCATGGCAGGGGCAGTTGGAGGCATCCTGGTTGCCAGGTTGACGGGTTTATTATTTGATCATTTTAAAGCTTTGGGAAAGCTCGAAGCCGGTTATTATATTATGTTTATACTCTGCGGATTTGCCTATTTAACCGCCTGGCTTGTTATGCATATTTTAGTTCCAAAAATGAAAAGGGTCAAATTATAAATAATGTTCTACACACACAGCCGGAGAATAAAAACAGGTGGTACCCAATTAAAAAGATCCTTTTCTTTCAACCTCTACTCATCAGCCTTGTACGGAAAGTTTTAAGATCCTTCCTTTCTTACCCCTCAAAAATATTTCTCATCTAACGATTTTTTTAATTCAATTTATCCCGGTTCACCAAAGCCGCGCTTACATCTCATTCTTACAATAAAAGAGTATTAGAGTTTCTTTTCATCTTGATAAATCATGTTATTTATTCTTTTTTCCATCAATTTCTCATCCTCTGCTTTATTGAGATAAAATACTTCAAAATAACCCTTTATGATTGCTGTAAGAGGTGTGGCCAATAGCACACCAATAAAGCCAAACGCAGCACCCATTGCCATGACTACAAAAAGAATCGACACCGGGTGGATCTTCATTGTGTTTGATCTTACCCTGGGCATTATAAAATCGGCCATTATTTCATCAGTTGCCAGATAAAAAACAGCCACCCACATCGCTGTGTACCCATTCATTGATAAGGCCACCAAAACCGGAGGAAGCGCCTTTATAAAAAAACCAATTCTTGGTACGAACTCAGTAAAGAACGCCAGTGCACCCCAAACAAATGCACCAGGGATCTTCATAAAATTTAAAAAAATAATTACCAGCACTGCGTTCGTTAAGCCCCCGATTAAATTTGATCTCATCCATCCGCTTATCATTACAGAAATCCTGGAATATGCCAGGGTAGCCTTATCCCGCTGGGCAGGGGAAAATAATAAAAGATACAGTTCAAATAAAGGCCTCGGGATCGCCACCATATATATGACCATACTGGTGAAAACTATGACAATTAAAACCTGGGTTAAAACAGAGAGGGAAAAATTTCCAACCTGCATTAATGTATTGGGAATAGACGGCAACCAATCCGAAACTGTTGCAGGATCAATCCTGATTTTTTGTTGTAGTTCAGGATATGCATCAAACCAGGAACTTACTTTTTCTGAAGCATGTATTGCATACCCTGGTAAATTTTTTACTAATACTGATACCTGGTCACTTATTCTAGGACCAACCAGTAAGGCAATGGCGCCAAACAAAGTAAAAATCAGGATAAACACTATTGCAGTTGCCCAACCCCTTTTTATTTTTCTTTTTTCTAATTTAACAACCGGGTGGTTTATTGCCATTGCCAACACTACCGCCAGCAGAAATAACAATACAACGCTCACCATTTTATAAAATAACCATAACAGTATGATAACTGCTGCGCCTAAAAATATTGCTTTAGCAAGCTGCTTGTATAAATTATTCATTTTATTAAAATATGGTAGTGTTTAAGGTTCTTCATCATCTCCCGGCCTTTCCGAAATTTAATGCGAATGAACGCCGGCAAGAGAGCTAAAGTGGCAAAAATAAACTTTCCTGGTACCAAAATATTTTTCGCCCCGTTTATTCAATAATCTGCAATAAATGCAAACCCCAATTAAAAAAATAAAATTATTGATTCCCCATAGATTTTTGAAGTAACCCTGATCGATACCTTTGTATACAAATGGAAGAAATAAACCGCCACGAAAAGGATGAACTCAGCCGAAGAATGAGCGATGAGCTTTTTCGGACGCTCATAGAAAAAAGTACAGATGCAATACAGCTTGTTGATGCTGAAGGAAAAATATTGTATACCAGTGAGTCCATCAAAAATGTTTTGGGATATACTCCTGAAGAACTGGCAGGGCTGGGAGTAGCTCCCTTCCTTCATCCTGAAGATCTTGAATATTTCTTTGATAATTTAAAAACGCTGATGAAAATGCCCGGCGGCCAGATCAACCTGCAATATCGTGTAAAGCATAAAGATGGGTCCTGGGCTTGGCTTGAGACGATTGGCGTTAACCACCTGAATACGCCGAGTATCAATGCTTTGGTAGGAAATTTCCGGAACATTACAGATCGCAAAATTGCTGAAGAAAAATTAAAAGAGAATGAAGCCCGTTTGAACCTGGCGCTTGAAGCAGGAAATATCGGTGTGTGGGACTGGGATATTTTATCTAATAAAATAAAATGGACCGATAAAGTGTACCAGATCCATGAAGTAGAAAAAAATGCCTTCGATGGTGAATTCGTCAGTTATGTTACAAGAATATATGATGAAGATAAAAGCCGTGTTGAAAAGGCGATCCAGTCGGCTTTAGAAAATAAAATACCTTATAACATTGAATTCAGGATCCTCACCGCGACCGGAAAATTAAAATGGGTCTTTACCAGTGCAAAAGTATTATTTGATAAGCATCAACCGGTGCGAATGCTAGGAGCAACGGTCGACATAACAAAACGCAAAGAACTGGAAAGACAAAAAGACGAATTCCTGGCCATCGCCAGCCACGAGCTCAAAACCCCGGTAACCAGTTTAAAGGCATATGGACAAATGCTTCAAATCATGTTTGAACAGAAAGGCGATGCTTATTCTGCCGCAGCCCTGCAAAAAATGGATAACCAGATCAATAAATTAACTTCATTGATCTCAGACCTTCTTGACGTTACAAAAATTCAGTCCGGCAAACTTCTTATGGATGAAGAAGCCTATGATTTTAACGAGTTGGTAAATGAAATTATGGATACAGTGAAATTGACTACCCAGCAGCACACCCTGATCAAAAAATCAAATGAACCACAAAATATAGTTGGGGATAAAGAGCGGATCGCACAGGTAGTTACCAACCTCATTGAAAATGCAATTAAATATTCTCCGGGTGGTGATAAGATCATTATTCAATCAGAAGAAAAAAATGGTTTTATCATTTTTTCGGTCGAGGATTTCGGAGTGGGTATTCCCGGAAGTAAGCTAGAAATGGTATTTGAGCAGTTTTTCAGAGTAAGCGGCGAGGAGGCAAACACTTTTCCCGGCCTTGGGCTTGGCTTGTACATCTCTAATGAAATCATCAGGCGACAAAATGGGAAAATATGGGTGGAAAGTGTTGAAGGAGAAGGTTCTACATTTTACTTTAAAATTCCTGTTAAGCAGGGTTAGATATGTCCAGGATCAGCGCTACATACATTGCTCATTCACAAAGTTTAATGGTGCTTGCAGACTCTTTGCTGAACTGAATTTTATTTACTTTGCCTGAGCCATTGTAATGCAGGATCAAAATACCATAAGCAGTTTGAAAAGCGTCCCAGCTGATGTCTTTTATTGATGGTGATCCCAGTAATTTAAAAAGACTACTCCTTGGAGCACCCAAAAGAGGAAGGCTCAGCCTGCCTTTAAAATTTGGTCCGATCTCTATATAATTGCGGGTAGTATAGAAATAAACATCGTTGTCTTTGTAAAATACACCCGCACCGCATTTTGCAGTAGTGCCTTCTTCTTCAAAACTTGTAAAGCCTGGTAAATGGAGCTTGATCTGTCCTACAGTTGACGTAGGAACAAGCTCTTTATTTACAATTCCATCAAGGAGATCAATGGAGATAACCGGGCATTTTATTGTGGTTTGAAGCTGCGCCGATGCAACGGCAGATGCCAGGGAATAAAGAATTACAAAAATGGATTTTGTTTTCATAAGTTGATTTGTAAGGTGTAGGAAAGGATGAACCCTTTGTACTGCAAATTTCAGGCTAAACTTGGAT
>JBDUCQ010000110.1:0-9541 GCA_040003385.1 Ginsengibacter sp.
AAACCTCTAAACTTGTTACATTTACACACTCAAATCATGGCACCATTTTTTCATTGCCATAACGGGCAGTAAAAATATATTACCTGAACAATTAAAATTTTACATATGCAATGGCTAGGACGCAGGGAAAGTGAAAATGTTGATGACCGGCGTGGGATCGGGGGAGGAGGCATCGCGGCAGGCGGCGGAGTGATTGGAGTGATTTTTCTATTGGCGAAGTTTTTCCTGGGCGGAGGTAACATTTCTGATCTTCAGCAGGCTTTGCCACAGGGTGGCCAACAAACAGAAATGACGTCCGAACAAAAGGCTGCTGATGATGAGAGGGCCAGTTTTGTAAAAGTGGTGCTTGGTGATACGGAAGATGTATGGGATAAAATATTTTCCGAACAGGGTAAACAATACAGCAAACCTACGCTTGTGCTTTTCAGGGAATCCACGGAATCCGGGTGCGGTTATGCAAGTGCGGCTACAGGACCTTTTTATTGTCCTGCCGACCATGAATTGTACATCGATCTTTCTTTTGCTGAAGAATTAAAAAATAGGTTTGGTGCAAAGGGTGATTTTGCCATGGCTTATGTGGTTGCACATGAAGTAGGTCATCACATTCAATACCTGCTTGGCATCTCGGATAAAATGGCGAGGTTGCAGCAACAGCTCAGCCAGACAGAATATAATAAGTATTCTGTAAAAATGGAATTACAGGCTGATTTTTATGCCGGCATCTGGGCGCATTACGATCAAAAAATGAAAAATGTAATTGACAAAAATGATATTGATGAAGCCCTGAATGCTGCGAATGCAATCGGTGACGACAGGTTGCAACAGGAATCCCAGGGCAGGGTAACGCCGGATTCATTCACACACGGAACATCCGCACAACGAATGTACTGGTTCAAGAAAGGCTATGATACCGGGGACATCAGCCAGGGCAATACTTTCGCATCTGACAATTAAACACAAAGTTTCGTTTTAAATACCGGATCCTGCTTCGTGTTTTTTGGCAGCCTGTAATGACGTATCGTATATACCCATGAAGCCATTTTCAAAATGGCACTGCTGGGAAAGATTGTTGCGTAATCCATATCTCAGGGTCTTTCGCTTGCTGGTTTTTTCGTTTTCACCCATGAATAAAGATGGGATTCACCTGATTTTTTTCTGATCCTTCAATGGATTTTTTCTTTTCTTCAATTTTACAATTGCTGTGCGGGGTAGCTTTTCCTCGAAATTTCCAGGCAGGTTATAAAAAAGCACCTGGCAACTGGTACAAAAAAAAGTTCTTCGGCGGGTTCGTCCCGAGTATTTTTTGACCATGGGAATTTCACATCGTGGGCATATTTTTTTGGTGTACGCCAGCCAGTGTTTTCTCAACACGTATGCTTTTTTCCATTCGAGGAATTCAAAGCTGTAATTTTTTGATTCCCTGATGAGCTCATTCAATTTTTTTAAGGGCAGGGCGCCAATATTGCTTTCGGGATGAAGGTAAATTCGAAAACAGACTTCATTTTTTATGATGTTGCCCACCCCGGCAAAAATATGCTGGTCAAGCAAAGCATCACACACCAGGGTGCCAGGCAATTGTTTTAATTTTTTCCTGGCTTTGGCGGGATCCCAGTTTTCATTCATCACGTCGCCTGTCCAGTCGTATATTTCATCCGCATCCTCCTCTAAAAAATTTACCGAGCAGGCATAAAAAAAAAGATCGCCGTTTTTAAAATGCAATCCGAGCCTTGTCTTTTTTGTTTGAATTTTTTCATTGATGCTATAAGAACCAAAAAGCATGAAATGTATCCTTACCGTAAATTTTTTAAAACACAATAGAAAGTGTTTACCCCAGCTTTTTATATCAACCAGTTTCTGACCGGCAATGCGCTGGATATCCTGCTTGCTGTTGCCGGTAACAGCAACAATTTTTTTTGCTTTGAATTCCTGAACAAGCTCTTTAAGAATAACAATAGAAGGGCCTTCGGGCATGGATGTTTTTTTCCTGGAGTACAATTGTATGAACGGGTAACCGATCAGTCATCATCAGACCTTTTGCCTGAATTATTTTCCCCGCCGGTATCATCTTGTTCTGCCGTGGCCTCGTTAGATGCCTGGACTTTCTTTTTAGAGACCTTTTTAGGGACCGCCGGGTTTTCCTTTGGCGCCTTTATCGTTTTTTCATTCTGTTCATCATAACCGGCCTTGGACGCGGATCCTTTTTTGCTGTCCTGATTTGCTTTACGGCTCTCATAATATTTTTTGGACCTTGGTTTCATACTATTTCGTGATTTGATTTATCAGCGTAAGTTAGCACCTTCCTTGAATTTTTCACAGGCTGAAATTATTACCGGCAGTTCCCGAAGTACAGCTTTACCCAAACGCCAATCCTACATGAAATTGTAATGGTAAAGGTGAAAATAATTGAAAACACTGCCTGGCAAGAGTTGAAACCGAACTACCTTTCAATTTAAATTCAAAATCGGAAAGGCACAAGAATTGTGATTTAAAATAATGTCTGAAATTAGTATAATTATTGATTCAAACATCAGTTTCAGGGACAGGTACTTAACAGTATTTGTAGCTGTTAAAAAGGAAAGACGGTCGAGAGACTGCCTTACTTGCTATGTAAAAATTTGATTATTTATTCAGGAACTTCTGCTGCTACAGCTTTCTCCTTTTTATCTTCTTCCTCCTTCTCAATTACCGGGGGATCCGTATTGACGGTGGTTAACTGGAATCTCGTATTTAAGCTCACCGTATAACAGCCGCTGCGGAGAATATTTTTTGTTGATTCATTCTCAAGCATCACAGATGCAAGATTTGTAGCAAGAGGTGAGTTGCTGATCACATTGCTTACCCGCCCATTGGTAAATTCAATCACAAACTTATAGCCTGCTTTCCTTCCGGTTCCGGCTCTTTCAAAATCAACCCTGTTCAATGTTAAAACCTGTTCACTTGTTGCAGATTTTTTTAAATGGATATTAATAAACGGCAGGTATTTTTTCCAGATGTGGTTGTACATTTAAAAATTTTTTTATGAAATTTCTTGCAGGTGCTCAGGGGAAGGTAACTAAAGGTCGCATTTATTACCCGAAAAGCCAAGCCAAAATGGGTACTATTAGCTTTCGCATGTTATTTTACTGCTAATCAGCCACTTTTATACGGGCAATTTTATACTTAAATGTCAAAAAGGCTCATGTAATAATGTGACAAACCATTCTTTTAATTCTCCCATTCAACTGGTTTCACAGGCAATTGGTAACAATCAGGCAATAAACATTTGTATTTACGTCAATCTTTATCAAAATTTCCACGATGAAAAAGATGATTCTATGTGCCATGTTTTTCTTTTTATCCGTTATCATCGTTGCCCAAAGTTCTTTGATTGCCGGCAAGATCAGGGTCAGCTTATTGAATGATCACCAACAGCCAGCAGAAAATGTAACGGTACACCTTATGAACAGTTCGGATTCTTCCCTGCTAAAGGCCGCCATAACAGACAAAGATGGATTTGCTGATTTTGACCACATTAGGATGGGCACCTTTTTTTTAAAAGTTACTGCGATCAATTTTGCTACTTATTATTCAAAGCCATTTCAGCTCACTGCCGAAAAATCCGACCTTATTTTACCTGCCATTGAGATCACAAAAAAAAGTGAGCAGCTCAATGAGATATTGGTTTCTGGTAAAAAACCTTTCATTCAAAAGTTGAATGACAGGATTGTAGTAAATGTTGAGAATAGCATAGTAAGTGCAGGAAGCACTGCTATGGATGTATTGGAACGTTCACCGGGGGTAACTATTGACCAGAATGACCAGATCAGTCTGCGTGGGAAGAAGGGTGTGATCATTATGATAGATGATAAAATTTCTCCACTGGCAGGCGCAGATCTTGCAAACTTTTTAAAATCACTTCCTTCAAATTCTCTTGAACGCATTGACATCATTACCAATCCATCGGCAAAATATGATGCCGCCGGAGATTCGGGGATCATTGATATCCATATGAAAAAGGACCAGCACATGGGTATCAATGGAACTATCACCGCCAATTATGGCCAGGGGATCTATCCAAAAACAAATGAGGGAATTACCTTCAATTACAGGAATAAGAAAGTGAATTTATTTGGTAATTACAGCTATGCTTATCGGGAAGGACTCAATCACCTGGTGCTTGACAGGAATTTTTACAGCAATGGGGTTTTTAAAGGAGAAGACAAAAAAGACAATTATACCACATTTCCATACCATGTGAACGTGTTGCGTTTTGGAGGTGATTTTTTTCCGGGAAAAAGAACCATCATAGGATTTGTGATCAATACCAACCTGAATCACTTCAATAGCTTTAATACAAATAATTCAACCGTTATCAACGGCGACCACGAACCAGTTTATACATTTCAAACAAATGACAACGGCTCCTCGAATGCCAGGAACTCGATAGGCAATATCAACTTTAAACACACCTTTGACAGTACAGGAAGGGAATTGACCGCAGATATTGATTATGGGATATACAACTCCAGTGCATTATCCATCAATACCACTGCTTATTATAAATTATCGGGCGGTGCTTTACAGCCATCTTATATTTTAAACGGTAATCAAAAAGGAAAGCTTACCCTCAGAACAGCCAAGGCAGATTATATCCATCCCATGGCTCATGACACAAAAGTTGAAACCGGCTTTAAAACCAGTTATGTTTCTTCCGACAATGATGCAAAATTTTTTGATGCAAGCAGTGGCCTGCTACAAAATGATACTTCTAAAACAAACCATTTTATTTATGATGAATACAATAATGCAGGCTATATAAATGTGAGCAAGGAATATAAAAAATTTAATTTCCAGGCAGGATTGCGTGGTGAGCAGACTAAATTAAAAACTTACCAGGCAAGGGGCGCTGTTCATTTTGATTCAGGTTATTTTAAATTGTTTCCCAGTGCCTTCCTGAATTATAAAATCAACAAAGACCAGACAATAGGATTTTCATTAAGCCGACGGATTGATCGTCCAAATTATAGCCTCCTGAATCCGTTTTTGTTCCTGATCGATGTAAGCACTTATAATACAGGCAACCCGGCATTGCTGCCACAGTTCACATGGTCGTACGAATTGAGCTACACACTAAAAAATATCAATCTTGCACTAAATTACAGTCATACCAAAGATGTCCTGAATATAGCGATCGCCAAATTCAAAGATGTATTCCCATCCGTTCAGCTTGCAGATTCAAACATTACGGTGGAGATCCCTGTCAACCTTCAAGTGCAGGATCATTATGGAGCATCCGTTTCAGCACCAGTGCGGATCGCTTCATGGTGGAACATCATCAACAATGCCGATTTTTATTACAATAGGTTTACAGGCAACCTTGGGGGCAGTGAGCTTAACAATGGCTCATTTGCAGCTGACCTGAAAACAAACAATACACTTATATGGGGTCATGGCTGGACGTCGGAGCTGAATGCAACTTTCAATTCAGGCGGTCGTGATGGTTACATGGAGGTGAGGCCCCAATGGGGAATTTCTACTGGAGTACAAAAATCATTGTGGAAGAGTAAAGGAAATTTCAGGTTTAATATGACTGATATCTTCTGGACCAACCTGCCGAAAGCCACCATCACCTATCCCGGAAAATATATTGAGAACTGGCATGCATTCAGGGAAAGCAGGATAGGGACCATCAGTTTTACTTACCGGTTTGGAAAAAATACAATACAGGCAGCAAGAAAAAGAACAACAGGATCGGAAGAAGAGAGACAAAGAGCCCAGTAGGAAGTGCTCTTAAATCTCTTAAATATTAAATGATTAAATAAAGAAAAAACACTCAACACTCAATATTCAACACTCAATGCTCAAGGTGAAGAGTATGCTGATGCGAGGTAAATTTTTTATCGGTGGATATGTGAATATATTTGGATTGTATGATCTTCTCAACTTGAACATTGAGCATTGAGTGTTGAACATTTTTTTATGCGGACAACACAAATTACAACCGCCTTACCTCAGAGGTGCAGCTCCTCCAGCAGCTTCAAATGTGGCCTGATATTCTGGATGGTGCTTTTGTGCAGGAATTTTTTCAGGTGCTTGTAAAAATGGCTGTGGTCATAATAGCCATATAAAGAATAATGAAAACTTTGCGGGGAGGTGGCCAGGTGATGCGTAGCTTTTCTTACGCGCATGATCTGTATCACACTTTTGCTGCTGATACTGGTGGCGTTTTCAAAATGCCGCTGTAAAGTGCGCGTGCTGATTTTGTATTGAGCAGCAAATGATTCTATGGTTGTGGAAAAATCGTTGTGCTGGTTGCAATGTTCCATGATGGCAGTTACAATTTCGATGGGTCTCATGCTGCCCGAATATTTCATCACAATGCCTGAAAAATACTCTATGGCAATTGAAACCCTTTCTTCAAAATTATTTGCTTTTTTGATCCTGTTGATGACTACCTGGTCAACCAGGTAGCTTAGGGGATAAATGGATTCCCTGTATTCAGAAAAATTTATCTTCTTTTCAAAGATCACGGGTGAGATTCTGAATTTAATGCCAAATATCTTGTTGCCAGTTTGATGATAACATTCGATTGCTTTATGTCTTGGTAAAAATCCATCCGTTTTCATTGCAAAACGCTGATCTTCTACCTGCATCACGAACGGGGATCCCAAATTGATAAGATATGTATATCCTATATTCGGAAACAATGCATCGGAAAAACCTTCGGGATATTGCTCCAGCAATTTTTCGAAATCAGTCTCCCAGAAAAAATCAATAAAATTCGATAGAGACGGGGGCGGCTTTACCCGGAAGTAATTATTTTGAAAATGATCGATATGAAAGAATTCAATATGCTGCACAGGTATGTGCTAAGATAAAAAAACACAAAAAACCGTTTTTAAGTTTTATGTAAACGGTATTTATTGTTTTATCAGAAACAGGGTTTACAGGTTTATGCTCTTCATCATTGCTTCAGGATACCGTTGTCCTGCAGCTGCATTCACGGTGATGATCTTATTAATTTCTTCCAGGTCTTTTTGTGAAAGCTCCACTTTTATTGCCTCTGCATTTTCTTCAAGGTACCTGACGCGTTTTGTTCCGGGAATCGGGAATATGAATTCACCCTGGGCCATTACCCAGGCAAGGGCAAGTTGTGAAGGAGTACAGTTCTTCTCATTTGCCATCAATTCGATTTTTTTAACCAGTTCCAGGTTCTTAATAAAATTTTCTCCCTGGAACCTGGGTGAATGACGACGGTAATCATCTGCGGCAAAATCTTCAATTTTTTTTATCTGCCCCGTTAAAAAGCCCCTTCCCAAAGGGCTGTAAGCAACGAACGCAATACCCAGCTCCTCACATGTTTTTAAAATTTCATTCTCGGGTTCACGGCTCCATAAGCTGTATTCAGATTGTAAAGCAGTTACAGGGTGCACAGCATGTGCCCTTTTTAAGGTGTCAGCATTTACTTCACTCAAACCAATTGCCCGGATCTTCCCTTCCCGGACTAGTTCAGCCATGGCACCCACAGTTTCTTCAATCGGCGTTGCAAGATCTTTACGGTGCATGTAATAGAGGTCGATCGTTTCGGTACCCAGCCTTTTCAAACTGTTTTCGCAGGATTGTCTTATATAAGCGGGTGTTCCGTTTACGCCACGGACCATAGGGTTTGCAGGATCACGCACGATTCCGAATTTTGTTGCGAGTGTAATATTTTTTCTGAAATCTTTGATTGCTTTTCCTACCAGGACTTCATTAGTGTAAGGGCCATACACATCAGCGGTATCATAAAAAGTAATGCCAAGCTCATAAGCCCTTTGAATGGTTTTTATTGATTCATCGTCATTTCGTTCACCATAGAATTCGCTCATTCCCATACATCCCAATCCAATGGCTGATGCCTGCAACCCCTGGGTACCTAATAATTTTATCTGCATAAAATATTTTTTACAAAGTTACTCTGCCACTTGACTTATCTCAGTAGTTGAATTAAAAATAACAAGGTGAGCCGAAATCGTTATCTGCTCAAACTGCGCATTTAGTAACTTTGCAACATGCAGGATTATTTACAGGGTTTGAACCCGCCTCAAAGGGAAGCGGTGTTGCATCGCGACGGACCGATCATGATCGTTGCAGGGGCAGGCAGTGGTAAAACGAAAGTCCTCACCACCCGCATCGCCCACCTGATGGCCAACGGCGTTGATGCGTTCAATATCCTTGCGCTCACATTTACCAACAAGGCGGCGGCAGAAATGAAAGAAAGAGTGGAAAAGATCCTGGGGAACAATGAAGCGCGCAACTTATACATCGGCACTTTCCACTCTGTATTTGCCAGGATATTACGTGCAGAGGCAGACAAGCTGGGCTATCCAAGAAATTTTACGATCTATGACACGGATGATTCTAAAAGCGTTGTGAAAACAGTTGTAAATGAACTCAACCTGGATGATAAACATTACAAGCCAAACACGGTGTATAACAGGATCTCTGCTGCAAAAAACAGCCTGATCACACCCGCACAGTATATGAATGATTATGCGCTGCAGCAGGAAGATATACGCGCAAACCGTCCCATGATCAGCCAGATCTATGATGCATATTGCAAGCGTTGTTTTAAAAACGGCGCGATGGATTTTGATGACCTCCTGCTCCAGTTTTACCTGCTGTTAAGCACACACCCGGAAAGCCTTAGCAAATACCAGCGCAAATTCAAATACATCATGATCGATGAATACCAGGATACAAATCCTGCACAGTACGAGATCATAAAATTGTTGGGTGCCATGCACGAAAACGTGGCAGTGGTTGGAGATGATGCACAAAGCATCTACAGTTTCAGGGGTGCCACCATTGAAAATATTTTACAGTTCCGGAAAGATTATGACGAAGTGAAGATCGTTGTGCTGGAACAAAACTACCGCAGTTCCCAGGCAATTTTACACGTGGCAAATAATGTGATCGCCAACAACAAATCGCAATTGCCAAAAAAGCTTTGGACCGCCAATGACGAGGGTGAAAAGATAAAGCTGGTTCGCACGGCCACGGACAATGATGAAGGCAAATATGTGGCGGATGCAATCCAGGAACAAAAGCTGAGAAATCATTTCCGTAATAATGATTTTGCCATCTTGTACCGGACCAATGCCCAAAGCCGGAGTTTTGAAGAAAGCCTGCGGAGGATGAACATTCCATACCGTATTTATGGCGGCATCAGCTTTTACCAGCGAAAAGAGATCAAGGATTTTTTATGTTATTTGAGAGTGATTGTAAATCCCGGAGATGAGGAGGCGCTGAAACGGATCATTAACTTTCCTGCCCGGGGGATTGGAAAAACTTCGGTGGAAAAAGCAATCCTGTTTGCAAACGAAAATAATATCTCATTCTGGAATGTGCTGGAAAGGGCGGCTGAATTCGGATACAGGGCCAACAGCCTGGAAGTGATCAGCAATTTTGTGACAATGATCAAAATGTTTCAGAGTGAACTTACCCGGAAAAATGCCTATGACCTGGGCATCATTGTGGGTAAAAATACTGGCATTATCAAAGAGCTTTTTAATGACAAGAC
>JBDUCQ010000021.1:0-30175 GCA_040003385.1 Ginsengibacter sp.
CGGTAAAAGCGTAGTGTACAATGTTGCAACACCAAATTCCTCTGATAATAAATCCACCCAGGAAACTTTTGTGGTTTCTGTAAATGGAGGAGCTTCTGTGCAGACTTTTGACAAGGATAGTGTCATCAGGAACAAGAATATTTCTCCCGATGGAAAGTACATTATATACAATAAGGAAGTAAAGTTGCTGAATATTACAGGCACAGATTTTTATCCCGACCTCACAAAATCAAATGCATATATTTTCGATAACCTGAATTATCGTCACTGGGATACCTGGGAAGATGGAAAGTTTGACCATGTCTTCATTGCCTCACTGGTGAATGGTAAACCAACAAATGAAAAAGACATTATGCCCGGGGAACCGTTTGATTGCCCGCAGAAACCTTTCGGTGGTGATGAGGATTATTTATGGAGTCCAGACGGCAGGTTTGTGATCTATGTTACAAAGAAAAAATATGGAAAAGAATATGCACTTAGCACCAATACAGATATCTACCAATACGAAGTTGCATCTGGAAAAACGGAAAACCTCACCCAGGGAAGATTGGGATATGACATCAATCCAGTTTACAATAACACAGGGACACTAGCATGGTTAAGCATGAAACGTGAAGGATATGAGGCAGACAAACAAGACCTGGTGGTTATGCAAAACAATGGTCTCATAAACATGACAGCTGCGAGGGATGACATCCATGTGGACGGATTCCGGTGGAGTAATGATGGAAAGGATATTTTTTTCTGGGCCCCTTTGAAAGCAACCGAGCAGCTTTTTGTGATCCATTGTGCCACTGGTTGCACAACAAAACCTGAGATCCGCCAGATTACAAAAGGTGATTTTCAGTTTACAGATATCATTGGAGAATCCGGGAACAGCCTGGTTGCTTCGGTAACAGATGTAAATCACGCACCCGAATTGTACGCAATAGATATCAACGATGGCTCCATGAAGCAATTGAGTCACATCAATGATAATTTGTACAATACCATCACACCTTCCAAAGCCGAACGAAGATTTGTAAAAACATCAGACAACCAGCAAATGCCTACCTGGGTGATTTACCCGCCAGGCTTTGATCCATCAAAAAAATATCCGACGTTATTATTTTGTTTGGGAGGACCGCAGGGTACCACTCCATTGTATTCTTTCCGGTGGAATTTTCAACTCATGGCAGCCATGGGTTATATCGTAGTTGCTCCGGACAGGAGAGGAGTATACGGGGATGGAACAAAATGGGAAGAGGGCATCAGCAAGGATTGGGGTGGGCAAGCAATGAAAGATTATTTATCTGCCATTGATGAGATCTCAAAGGAGAAATTTGTTGATAAGAACCGTCGCGGTTGTGTGGGAGCAAGTTTTGGAGGATACTCGGTGTTCATGCTCGAATCACTGCACAATGGCAGGTTTAAAACATTCATCGCTCATGATGGCACCTTTGATCTTAAAAGCTGGAGCGGTACAACCGAAGAGCTTTGGTTTCCAAACTGGGATCTTGGTGGAATGTACTGGGACAAAAACAATAAAGCAGCAGCAAAAAGCTACGGACAGTACTCCCCAAGCAATATGATTGATAAATGGAACACCCCGATCATGATCATCCAGGGCGGCAAAGATTATCGTGTTCCAATAGAGCAGGGTTTGCAGGCATTTCAGGCAGCACAGCTGAAAGGCATCAAAAGCAGGCTTTTGTATTTACCGGATGAAAACCATTGGGTTTTGAATGCACAAAATGCACTGGTATGGCAACATGAATTTTTTAAGTGGCTTGATGAAACGATGAAATAAATACAAAAAATTAACTTCCATGCACATCAGGTTTCTCTGGATATTATTGCCTTTTTTTTATTTTGTGCCTGCTGATGCACAGTCTTATGTAAAACTTCATCAACGGTCGGTTGTTATCGATACACACAATGACATCCTTACTGCATGTTTCGAAAATCATGTAAGTTTTGACGAGGATCTGAGAGGCAAAACTCATTCTGATATTCATCGTTTCAGGCAGGGGGGAGTGGATGTGCAAATATTTTCAGTATGGTGTGACGGAAATAAACAAAATCCTTTTGCATACGCCAATACCCAGATAGATACTTTAATGGCTACCATAGCCAGAAATCCTTCAGCTATTAAGCTTGTTGGATCGAGTAAAGAACTGCTGCAATCAGTTCATGAGCACAAATTGGCTGCAATGATCGGGATCGAAGGAGGGCACATGATAGAAAATAATCTGGATAACCTCGACATACTCTATAAAAGAGGCGCCAGATATATGACACTTACCTGGAACAACTCAACCGCTTGGGCAACATCTGCTCAATATGAAAGCGGTGCGGGAAAACCCGGAAATTCGGATTCACAAAAAGTGATCAATCACCCCGGCCTGGATGATTTTGGCAAACAAGTAGTAAAACACATGAATGCGCTGGGTATGCTCGTGGATCTTTCGCACGTAGGTGAGCATACTTTTTGGGATGCAATTTCTACTTCAACCAAGCCGGTACTTGTTTCACACAGCTGCGTATATAGCTTATGTCCTGTATTCAGGAATTTAAAGGATGAACAGATCGTTGCTGTTGGGAAAAATGGCGGAGTCATTCACCTGAATTTTTATTCAGGATTTTTGGACAGCAATTTTAATAAACGCGAAGTCCAGTTCAATTTGAAACACAAAGCCGAAAAAGATTCGTTGTTAAAAATAAACCCTGAACCTTATTTTGCTAATCAGATTCTTTTTAAAAAATACCACGATGAAGTGCAGACATTGCGCGCTCCTTTGTCACTTTTATTAGACCACCTGGATTATATTGTAAAATTGATTGGTGTGGATCATGTAGGGCTGGGATCTGATTTTGATGGGATTGAATCGCCACCTTTGCAACTCGACGATGTGACATATTATCCGCTGGTCACAAAAGCATTGCTACAAAGGGGATATCACAAAAAAGACATCAGGAAGATACTTGGTGGAAATTTCTTACGATTGTTAAGAGCCAATGAATTAGGTATTGTCCATCAATAGAAACATGCTTTCTATCGTGCCATTTCATTTTACTTTTCATTTAACAAGGCTTCCATTGTAGCGGAGAATTCTTTTTTATATTCCTGGAAATGTTTTCCTGTTCCCGGGCCAAAAAAAGCTGTGTCAAATTTTCTCACTTTACCATGCTTGTCAATAATAATGGAAGATGGGAAAACTTTAATTGGCGTTACCTGTGGCAATGTTTTCTCCGTTCTAAGGGAATCCGAAACTTTAACACCTGTTACCAGGATCGGATATTGTACATGAAACCGGTTTTGAAATTTTCGAATGCTTGCTACTGAACGCTGAAAATCAGTGCTGTATTCATACGCAAGCGCTACCACTTCAACTCCACGGTTTTTATTCTTATTATAATAATCACTCAGAAATTCAGTTTCATCCATGCAATTGGGACACCAGGATCCTAAAATCTGCACAATTACAACCCTATTCTTAAATTGATCATCATTGATTGAAACTGATTTTCCATCAGTGCCGGTAAAGCTAAAATTTAATTTTTCCTCACCAGGCTTCATATGCATTGCCACAGCATCGGTCGAAACTTTTGCACGGGGAGTTTTTACAGCATTCCAGGTATCCTTATTTTTTGCACCAGAAAAAAATTTCCCGTTTACAAGGCGGCTGCTATTCCGGATATCAGCGGTGAATGAATACGCATGTGCTCCATCAAAGCCAGACAGTATTAAATGTTTGTCGGTCACAACTCCTTCCTGGTACCTGTAATCGCCGGATGGAGTGAGAAATGTTCCATACACAATATTTCCTTTCTGGGTAAACTCAGCCACTGATTGTTCAGCCTTACTTTTATCGCTGGCAAAACTTACCTGCCACCGGCCAGTGATGTTGTATCCTGCATTGCCTTCATTGATTTCAAACCTGCGTTTTGCAGGGTGTGCTGAAAATGGTAATACCTGGTTGACTGCGGAAGTACCTTTCACCCATAATCCATTCCATGAATCATTCTCCACTTTTGCTTTGAAGCTCGATTCAAATACAGGCATCTCTATAAAAACCGAATCATCTCTGAACATGATATTGTCAACACGTATCTTCTCGGTTGCATTTGTTATCACGAGTGATTGGCCTGATTCACTGGAATCTAATATAAATGTGAATGCAATGTCATTGCTGTCTGGTCTGTGTATCAATCCGATCCAGGAGCGTCCATGAACGTTTTGCGCCTCTGAAAACGAAGCTGTCAAAACAAGCAGGGAAAAAAATGACCATTTTGCAATCTTATTCATCATGATTTTACCCGGTTGCAGGCAATAAAAAAAAAGGGAAATCTTCACTGCAATATAATTTCAGTGATAGGGTGAATTTCTGCCCAGCCATTGTGGGTATCTATCACATAACTTCCGGTCACCTTAACATGATCACCTACTTTTGGTAGTTGTACATGATTAACATATCCATTGCATGCACCCATCGCTTTTTTTTTCCGGATGTTATTGATACAAATGGCTTCAATCACAAGGTTTCCATCTTTTTTACTCACATTTTTCTTAGTCAGCAGGCTCACCTGGTTGTCAAGTTTGAGAAGCATATGCTGATCACCGTCTTCATCTGCATTAGACCCTACTATTGTACCGGTAACCGATATACATTTCTTTTTGATCTCCAAACGGCCCGGATCATAAACGTAGTGCCATAGTTCGGGTTTACATCCCAAAGAGGTAGTAAGTGAATCTACATCCGTGAAAGAGCTGCTTTCAGGCTGACCTTCAGTTTGGCTCATTTGGTTATTGCTTTGGGCATTTGAATGCAGCCCTCTTACAGTAAAAAAGGATGTCAGAAATATGGCCCAAATAAGTTTATATCCCATTGCTTTATTTTAAGAGGATTGCAAACATAAATCCAAAATCGCATTCAATGGTTTTTTTATTGCTTGATATTCAATATTTAGCAATTATTATATAAGTTTAGATAGCAATCACAATGAAATTATTGGCGAACTTTTGATTAATTGGTATCCCGGGGTATAAAAAGGTTACCGCCAGGCTATATGAATATTCAATTGATATAATTTTTTATCCGGCTTTAATAGTCCGATAGATATTTTCTATAACCGCTACGCGGTATAATAATTTTATTTTAAGGTTTTCTACCAGGCTTAGATGACTACGCAATATTTCATCTGATTTTCATAATTACCAATTTAAAATCATGAGATGATTCCATTTCATATTATTATGTCCGGTTCAGCTTTACTTTAAAAAAATGTAAATTTGAACAAGCGTTCAAATTTTTGAAACTGTAATTCTTTTATCCAAGAGCATGAAATTTTTGAGAGCAAATTGGTTCATTTCAATGCTTATAGCTGCCATCCTGGTAATTATAATCAGCGAACTGTTGCTGAACCACTACCGTAAAAAAAATATCCAAAAAGTCAATACGGGTAAAATAATGGTGCCTGTCATTGATTCGGTAAGAAACCCTGATGAAAGAGCAATGCTTCAATATGGAAGAGATCTGATTGCCAACACTGCCAAATATCTGGGGCCCCATGGAACCATTTCACCCATCACCAATGGGCTCAATTGCCAGAATTGCCACCTGGACGCGGGAACCAGGCTATATGCGAATAATTTTCTGGCAGTTGCCTCCACCTTCCCGAAGTTTCGCGCAAGAAGTGGTAAAATAGAATCCATTGAATTCAGGATCAATGAATGCCTGGAGCGTAGTTTGAACGGAAAAAAAATTGACAGTGCATCACGCGAAATGAGATCTATGGTGGCATATCTCACATGGCTGGGCAAAGATCTGCATAAAAGTGATACATCGAAAGGCGCAGGATCTGTTGAATTACCTTTTTTGAAAAGAGCTGCAGAACCGTCGAAAGGCCAGTTGGTATTTACTACCCGTTGCCAGTCCTGCCATGGTATCAATGGAGCTGGAGTATTGAGCGCTGATTCGGTAAACTATTTATATCCTCCGGTATGGGGACCTGATTCGTATGCCGAAAGTGCAGGGATGTTCCGGATATCAAAGCTGGCATCATACGTGCGAAATAATATGCCTCCCGGAGCCACCCATTTAAAACCCCAGATCATTGATGAGGAAGCGTGGGATGTAGCAGCTTATATTAATTCACAGCCTCATCCTCAAAAAATGTTTGCTTATGATTGGCCTGTTAACAGCACCAAACCTGTAGATTATCCGTTCGGGCCTTATTCGGATGGATATAATGAAGTCCAACATAAATACGGACCCTTCCAGCCGATAAAAAAATCAAAGGAGAGGTAAGCGGGTTTTCGAAATGTTCATTTTATCTCAAGGATAAGCGAATGTGTCATCCTGCAAAGCAATAAGCACAGCCATGTTCCTGTGCCCTTCCTACTGCCCATACGCCGGAGGGTACTACCTGGATTCCAGGAAGCAATCCTGCCAGCCACTCTTTTTTAACTTCAGCGGCGTTCAAATTCATATTTTTTGCAACTACCGCAGAAAATACTGTTATGGCCATATCACAAACGCAAAACATTACCCCATCCTCCTGCAATTCATTGATGCCAATTTCTACACTACCTATTCCCGGTATGGAAAAATCTCCAGGTTTGGGTTTCCAAAAAGGATTTCGGATTGAAGCAGCTTTGGTTGCAGGATCATTGGCTTTAAATAGTTCGCCGAATTTATATTTGCTCCAAAGGCTGTCTTCGAATGCATAGGGTATACCATCGTGCCTGAGCACTACAACCACACTATTTTCTTTTATTGGAGTACCCGTTTTTTCGTTTGTGAGTAAAAACACTTTTGGCCACGCAAAGGGCATGAGATCATTGGGCTTTGTAACATCAAAAATGATCTTATGCTTGCCTTTAACTTTTTTAAACCATTCATCAGCATCTGACACAGGGTCCTGGAACAATGCGGGAGCCGCCTTCAAGGAAGAGGGAATGCTCAGCAAGCCCAATGCAGCTGCCCCTGCAGCAACATTTCCAAGAAATTCACGGCGCGGCGAGATTTTTTTTGTCCTAGACATATCAATAAAATTTAGGTGAAAAATTTACATCAAAATACAAATAAATATTTTTTCTTGAAAAATTATTATGCCATGACGTAAAAAACACTATCACTTTTATTCTGGATGTAAGCAGGATTTGGAAAATTATGTTTATAATTTTTTATATATAATTATTGATTATAAGCACTTTATAGCATTTAATTAAACATTTTTTTCGCTATAGCATTGTCGCGATTGTAAATATCGTCTCTGAAGTTCAATTGACCTCGTTCATCAACCCAGGAAGTATAATAGGTGATGTACACGGGCACCGGGTCTTTTATCTTTACAAATTGTTCATTGCCGCTGTCCATGGCTGCCTGTATTTTTTCAGGAGGCCATTGAGCATCGTCTTTTAAGAGATATTCTGCCATTTTTACCGGATCACTGAGTCGGATACAACCATGACTGTAAGCACGCTTATCTTTTTTAAATAAAGACTTTGCAGGAGTATCATGAAAATATATATCAAAGCTATTTGGAAAGAGAAATTTTACACGGCCCAAGGAATTCTTATCCCCGGGTAATTGTCGTATCACCGGAAGGCCACCTTCATTTCCTGTAACTTCCATATTTTGTTCAGCAAGATAATCAGGGTTACTTTCCATGTGTTCCAGTATTTCTTTTTTTACAATGCTTGGTGGCACATTCCAATATGGACTGAATACGATCGTGCTTAGCTTTCCGGTAAACATCATTGTGTTATGCCCTTCCTTTCCCACCACCACATCCATATCAAATATTTTAGTTTTACCATCCAGGAAATGAAGAACGAACTCTGGAATATTTACAAGAATGAGTTTTCCTTCCGGCTCCTGCGGCATCCATCTCATTCGGTTCATATTGATGAGGATCTGCTTCAAACGATCTGCCACAGGTACATTCAAATCTTTGATTTGAATGGATGTAATGATGCCATCAGGTGTATATCCAAGCCGCTGTTGAAAATTTTTAACTGCATTTTCCAAAGGTTCAGAAAAAGCAAGCGTTGTATCCCCGGGAGGCATGTCCCCTGTAACCTGCAGGCGTTTTTTCAGTACTGCAATGAAAAGACTGGTGCTGCCTTTTTTGAACAGCCTGGGGTCAGGAGGAAGGGATTGCCATCCTCCTTTTTGTGCAATAGCATAATATTTACCAAGCTCAGCCTTTAAAAGCTTGTATGAATTGTTTACATCATCAAAGTATTTATTGTCCTTATGTTTTTTTGTGTAAATAGAATCAGCAAGAACCATCGGATCTTCTTTTTTCATGGGAATAAAACGTTCCAGCTCTTTTCTTTTTACAAACCCTTTTTCGAAATTGGTGAGTGAGTATTCAATAAAGTGCTGGGTAAGCAGGAACTCAGTATTAATAATGGATTTGTCTTTGCTGCTGACAGAAAAATTGGAGTCGGCGATCATGTTGTCCATTCTCTTTTGAAGATTCTTGTCCCGCTGAGCCGTATCTCCCGTATAAGTAGCATAATTATGAAGGTTCCAGAAGCCAAGCGCCTGTTCTGTAAGACCGTCGGAAGAGAACCATGCAAATTGATAATTTCTTGCATTGTAAAAGCTCCTCATCCGACGGCTGATCGAATCAGCAAGATTTTTTTCTGTAATAAATTTCTCAAGTTGCATACTGTCTACAAAAATATCATTGTATGCATTGGTGGCATTGATGGTATAGTCTCTTTTAGTGATCTTTTTATCTTTTTCAGTTTTATCACCATCATCAGATGAACCTGGTAATCCGTGGCAAGCCATAAAAAAGCTGCAAATAATAGCAGCGGATAGATAAAATTTACTCATATACCGAGCCTTTGCAAAAGCTATGCCTAACATTCTGCGGCCCGGTTGCAGTTGGACGTTTGCGGTTATTGTATCCTAAAAGTATAAGCTGAATTAAAAGAATCCTGGAGGGGCGGAGATTTAAAACCGATCGATAAACTATATTTTCCTTCAGGCAATCCCGCGGTATTTAGGGTAACGTGAAATTTAAATATACCTCCCGGAATGACATTGCTCACAGGAAAAACAAAAAGTTGCTGCTCAGTTACAGTCTGCTTACCGGTCATCCTGCAATACAATGATGGAAATACTCCATCATGCGGAATAAAGAGGAGGGAATCTTTTCGTGGATTTAAAATAGCAATTTCAACAGTGGCATTTGTACCGGCTGGGATCAATTGCGGAATTTGAGCGGTAACTTTTATATTATAGAAGGATTGAAAACGCGGGATATAAACATAATAAAACTTTTTGCCAAGGCTTGTCTGCATGCTCATACAACCAGGAAATGAATCACGTTTTTGCAAATAAACATTTTTGAACTGCAGGCTGTCTTCATAATGCCAGAGGTCATACTGGGTTTTCCTGTTCTCGCCGGAAAAGAGTGCAACTCCCATTTGTCCTGAATAAAAAGAATAAAGGGAAGATTCCCGAAAATTATTTTCAAAAACAACCGGAGAATTACCAGCAAGCTCGTGGATCTCCTTGCCCCAATTTTTTCGGCCGTCATAATAATCAACACCTACGTGGTTAACCGGCAACAACGTGGAAATGAGCTGTACACGGAATAACAAAGAAATAATGAAGAAAGGCAGCAGCAGCCATAAGATCGTTTTCCTTTTTTTGTCGTGATAATATTTCACTGCCATGTACAATATTGGGAATATAGCGATCGAGGTCCAGTGAAAATGTACAAATGTGTTGATAGAAGCCACGAGGAAAAACGCGAATGTTCCTAACGTGAGATACAATAGGGTTTTTTCAAATTGATCCTTTACCCTGTAAACAAAAGGAACAAAAATAAATGCAGGACCAATTGCAAGCACCTGCTGTGAGATGTATTCAAAAACCCTGTTTGAAGATGATGCACCCTCTCTCTGGTGCAAATGATAATGGAAAGTAATGAAATCATTATTGAACTGCCATACCAGGTGAGGTATAAACAAGATTCCTGCAATCAATATTGCTGCATAGAAATACCTGTTTTTCAATAATGACAGATTAGAAATCAGCGTGAACCCAATTACCAGGACAGCATGATATTTTGAATACAGCATCAGGCTCATGATGAGTCCCAGTAAAATAGAAAGGTGAATACCAGGTTTACTGAGAAATTTTTTATAGCTCCACAAAAAACAAGCTGTAAAAAACAACAACGGGCCATCGGGGAAAACAATAAATGAAATATAATGCAGCAAAGGCATGGCAGCGATAATAAAATATGGATAATTTTTTTTTCGAAACCCGGGAGGCAGTAAGTTGATAAAAATTAAAAGAGACGATGCATTTAAAATGACGTACAGCAAACGAACTCCGAATTCATTACGGAAGAGAAAATAGCCTGCCTTTATCAATAAAGCCAGCAATGGCGGATGGTCATAATATCCCCATTGCAAATGGAGGGAATAGAACCAATAATACCCTTCATCGCTCGTTAACTCAGTAAAGGCTGATTGTAGCAGGTTGATGGCCAGCCAAAACAATACGAACCATAAGGGCTTCATGTTCTGCTTCAATAAAAAATATTTCAAACGAATATATTATTATTCACCCGCATCAGGGATTATTGTGAGTACTGTTTAAAAAAGAGATGCCGGTGTAAAACCAAAAATTTGGTAGATACATTTTTTTATCTTGCAGCATGAGAAAAATGGAGGATTCGTACCGGCACAAGGGATTGAGGAAAAAATTGATTGATGCCATAAAAACGAAGGGAATCACGGATGAAAATGTGCTGGAGGCGATGCTGAACATTCCGCGCCATTTTTTCCTTGACAATGCACTTGATGATATTGCATATGAAGACCGGGCATTTCCTATTGGAGAAGGCCAAACCATATCGCAGCCTTATACTGTAGCTTACCAGAGCCAGTTGTTACAGGTGAGGCCTTATGATAAAATTCTGGAAATAGGAACAGGAAGTGCTTACCAGGCCACGGTGCTTGCTGAAATGGGTGCGAATGTTTATACCATAGAACGCCAGAAAAAGCTATACGAAAAAAATAAAAATTACATTTTCAAAAAAAAATACCCGGGCATTAAATTTTTTTATGGTGATGGATATGAAGGTCTTCCCACTTACGCACCTTTTGATAAAATATTAATTACCGCAGCTGCTCCTTTTGTACCGCCCAAACTCGTAGACCAGCTCAAGTCCGGGGGACAATTAATTTTACCACTCGATTACGGAGACTCGCAAAAGATGGTGCGCATCACAAAAAATGAAAATGGCTTCCTGGAAGAGGAATCATTTCATAACTTTTCTTTCGTGCCGATGCTCAAAGGGAGAAGTTAATGAGTGATGGTACTGATCCCGGTAATTTCACCGGCCGCTTTCGCTGAAATGTTCGTCCAGCTAAAATGATCAAAGTATTTTCCCGGGATCTCTTCTTTGATGAGTATGGCATTTTTCATATTTTCAGTAAAGTCTTGCCATTCACTGTTCCCGGACAACAATAATTTACCATTACATAAGGACGGGTCAACACCTATGGCACCATTAACGGTTGAAACAGCAGGAAGATCATATCCCAGCGCTTCCACCAGCTTTGTTTTAATACCACCGCCATCACTTACAGGGTTTATAAAAACATCGGCGCCCTTAAAATAGAGGCTAATGTCATCAACGAATCCTGCATAAATAATATTCCTGCTTGCATAACTTTTTAACTCATTCATAACCTCCGGAAGGTTCTTGCCACAGATGATGATTTTGTACCGGATGCCAGTTGAAAGCAAATATGGATTCACTTTATCCAAAATATTTTTAACAGCCACAAGGTTTGGTTGGTAATCAAGAGTTCCATTAAAAAGGTAAACGAACGTGCCTTCATCCAGGTTATATTGATTGCGCAGGTAAGTTCTGGCAGCTGATCTTTCTGTTTTTGCAGGAGCCGACGTCCACTCAATCCCATAAGTGATCACGCTGCAAAAAGCCGGTTGTATTTTAAACTCCCTGATCATATATTGCCTGTCTTCTTCTGTGATGCAAAATGTAAGGTCTGCGTGGCCATGAACAAATTTCTCGTAGCTCCATAAAATCCGCCACCACCATTTTCCAATTGTTTTAAACCGGTGAGATTCGATATTGTGGGAATGGATAACAAGCTTCACACCACAAAACATTTTTAATAAAATTCCAAGCCAACCATAATAAGGATGTTCTAATATGAGGCAACTGATCTTGTGCTCCCGGATGATTTTTCGCAAAGTGAAAAAATATAAAATGTTCAGGTATCTTGATGGTGAATTTGACAGGACATTCAAAACAGGGTAGGTAGCAAAGCCCGGGTCATTGCCTTTTACTGTTACACAGGTCACATTATGAAACCTGGAAAGATATTTATAAAATAGCGCAACACCTTTTTGCCCTCCCAGCTGTGCAGGGAATATTTTATAAGAAACAAGGCAAAGCACATTGGCCATCAGGTATGTTTTTGTAACAATTTAATATTATTTTCATCGTATTAACAAAGTAGGTATTGTATGAAAGTAGTTTTGTTTTTTTCAAGGTTTACATTTATCTGTAATATTGCGTTTTTATTATTTATTATTTTCAGGTGGATAGAAGTGAAAAATACATTGAGAGCACAAGGTGATGTGGTGTTCCCTGTACCATTTCTGAAAAGCGTTGTAATCACCCTGGGTTTTTCTGCGATCGTGATCAACCTGGCCATGAACATCGTATACCTGTTGCTTCTTTTGTTCCCGCGTTCAAAAAAATTTTCTTCATGGCTGGTGATTACAAATTTTTTATTCCTCATATTGCAGGTTTATTATTTCTTTTTTTACAAAAACTAACATGATACGTAAGATTTTAAACGACAAACCCACAAAATTATTTGTGATATTCTCTGCATTTTTTGTGGCCAATGCATTGATTGCAGAGTGTATTGGTGGCAAGATATTTTCATTGGAAAAGGTGTTTGGGTTACAACCTTCTCATTTTACATTGTTCGGGCAAAAAGACCTTGCTTTCAATTTAACCTGTGGAGTTTTGCTCTGGCCGCTCGAATTTGTAATGACTGATATTGTGAATGAATACTACGGACCTAAAGCAGTTCGGCGAATATCTTTTACAGCAGTTGCCCTGATCTCCTACGCCTTTCTCATGTTTTACCTGGCAATAAAAATCCCTCCGGCAGATTTCTGGATCAACAGCGGTGTTAGTTACGGGATCCCAAATATGCCTGATGCTTTTAACGGCATTTTCGGCCAGGGAATGTGGATCATCCTTGGCAGCCTTGTTGCATTTTTGGTTAGCCAGATTGTGGATGTTACCGTATTTCATAAAATAAAAAAGATAACAGGCGAAAAAAAGGTATGGCTCAGGGCTACAGGATCTACAGTAATTTCCCAATTGGTAGACAGCTTCATTGTTTTATTCATTGCATTCAAACTGGGGAAAAACTGGAGTTGGCAACTGGTGCTTGCGATCTGCCTGGTTAATTATGCATATAAATTCTGCATGGCCGTATTGCTTACACCTCTGATCTATATCGTGGAACGTGCAATTGACAAATACATGGGTCATGAAGTAGCAAGAAGAATGAAAATGGACGCCATGGGAGAAACTTCTGATTTCGACAATATCCCTGCCGCAGGGTGAATAGGTAGGTATCAGGTTGAGGTTTGAGGTTTCAGGAATTAGGAGTAGGTTGTTTTCCGGAGTTCTGAAGATTTTAAGAGAGAAGCCACAATTTTATCGATAGGAAGCGTAACGCTGTCTGAAGAAAATTTTTCCCATTCTACGAACCTGAATGTTTCTATCTCATTTTGTTTTTTATAAATGGCAAGCTGGTCTTCATCAAAGTCAAATTCCTTGTTTCTTAAAGGGACTTTGATAGCCTCCAGTGCATTTACATAATAATAGATGGATATAATTTGGTGTTGGGGATTGAATGCGCTGACCTGGTAGTGATCCGTTGTATAGAGGTGGTCTTTGATCTCCACATTCAGATTCATCTCTTCTTTAAATTCTCTTTTTAAACAGTCCCGGGTGCCTTCCCCGAACTCCAGTCCACCACCTGGAAATTTCGTGTAATATTTGCCGCGGATAAATTCATCACTCACCAGAATTTGCTTTTTTTCATTGAGCAAAATTCCATACACACGGATATTGAACATGGATCATTTAATTTTAATTTCACCCTTATAAACAAATTCGACTGGGCCACTGAGCCAGATATTTTCGAAATGGTCTTCGTTCAGTTTATCAAACTCCACACTCAGGCTGCCGCCCGGAGTTGTAACTTCCACCCTGTTGAAACCATTGTCATTATGCGCCGAAATCAGGGCGGATGCCGTCACACCGGTTCCGCAGCTTAAGGTTTCATCTTCTACTCCGCGCTCATACGTACGTACATAAATTGCATCGTCATCCAGCGACTGTACAAAATTCACATTGATCCCATCTTTTGCAAACTCTTTGCTGTAGCGGATGGAATGACCAGAGTTTTTCACATCGAGTTGCATGATATCGCTCACTGATTTTATGTAATGCGGCGAACCTGTGTTTAATATAAAGTGATTGGAGTGTACTTCTACCTTATTCACATCCTTCATTTTTAGCCGTACCATACCATTCAATTCTATCTCACCTTCATGCGGCCCGTCTGCGGCTAAAAAATGGTAGATATTTTTATGGATGCCTGAACGTTCAGCAAACTTAATGATACACCTTGCACCATTGCCACACATGCTTCCTTCATTCCCGTCTGCATTGTAGTATTTCATACCAAAATCAAAACCATCGATCGTATTCAATAACAGGAGCCCATCTGCGCCCACTCCAAACCGCCGGTCGCACAATGTATTCACCTCTTTACTGTTTAATTCAGGAACCTGGTTTTGCCTGTTGTCGAGTATGATGAAATCATTTCCCGTACCCTGGTATTTAAAAAATTCTATTTTCATGCTATAATTTTGAAGAAATAATATCCAAAGTTTTTACGATCAATTTTTCCAAAGCGGCATCTACGTCATTGCTGAATTTTTTATGGATCCTGTTTGCCACAATGAGGTTAAGAGACAAACATTGATGATTCAGAGCCTTGCCCAATCCATAAATTCCGGCTGTTTCCATTTCAAAATTAGTGATCCTGTGCTGACCAAACCTGAAATCAGTTAAACGGTTGAGCAGTTGGGGATTTGTAAGACCGAGGCGCAACACCCTTCCCTGTGGTCCGTAAAATCCAGGACAAGTAACAGTGATACCCTGATTAAATCCCTGGACAAAATGTTTGATCAGCGACATGCTTGCCCCTGTAATGTACGGATTTGAAAAGCGGTTATGCATCTGCGTCTGTGTTACGAAGGCATGCAACAGCTGTTTTTCTTCCTCGTTGTTTTCAGTGACATAAAAATTCATGAGGTTATCGATCCCAAGCCCATGTGTGCTTGCCACGTAACAGTCAACAGGGAGGTCTTCGTGCAAAGCACCCGATGTGCCAATCCGTATAATATTCAGCGGTGTCAGATTTTTCTTGATTGTTCTTGTAGCGAAATCAATATTCACAAGTGCATCCAGTTCATTCAGCACAATATCAATGTTATCTGTGCCGATACCCGTGCTTACAACCGATATCCTCTTTTTGCCAATGGTTCCCGTATGCGTTACGAATTCACGATGGCGAAGCTTGTATTCAATATTGTCAAAGTGTTTGCTCACTTCCTTCACACGCTCCTGGTCACCTACTGTAATGATGGTATTTGCAATCTCCCGTGGTTTAGTATTCAGATGGTAGACGGCCCCGCGCTCGTTGATGATCAACTCTGATTCTGCTATTCTTTGCATGGGATTTTGTGCTTCAATTGATCCAGCTGATGAAATCAATCAACGAATTTAATGTGTAGGATTGAAAAAAGTCTAATAAAATAAATATGCTATTTTTGCCACCGCCGATCAGTGCCTGTTTCAGGCATGTGGTTTTTAGAAGGTCCCGTGGCCGAGTGGCTAGGCAGAGCTCTGCAAAAGCTTCTACATCGGTTCGAATCCGGTCGGGACCTCAAACAGACCTATAAAGTGCAAATCCTTTATAGGTCTTACTATTTTTACAAATGAAGTACAGCAAACTGTTAGGTATAACCACCTGCATTTTATTGATCGTATCCTGTTTCCTTCCATGGACGTACCATGCGGACATCAATAAAAATTTTACAGGCTTTTTTTCTGAGAAAAATATTTATGGCAGGCCCGGAAAATTCCTGGTATTTTTTGCTTTGGCATCAATCTTTTTGATCCTCGTGCAAAAGGTTTGGGCTAAACGCAGCCATTTATTTCTGTCAGCTCTGACATTTGGGTATGCCATCAGGACATTCATTCTATTCACTTCGTGTTATAATACCTATTGCCCTGATAAAAAAGCCGGGATCTGGCTTATGGTTGCCTCATGTTTTCTGATTCTGATCGCATCCTTATTTCCCAAGATTAAACTGGTAGTAAAAAAAGAATGATTCTCCGGGTGGTTTCTGAATGAACTAGCTAAGTATCGTTAATTTTTAGTAGCCTCTTTTGCCCAGGTATCTTTTAAAGTGACTGTCCTGTTGAAAACCAGGTGTTGGGGACTGGAATCCTTGTCAGGATAAAAATAGCCTTTGCGTATGAACTGGTAGTGGCTGCAGGTATCCCCATGCAATAAAGACTGTTCCACATAGGCGGTTCTTATTTGCAGTGAGCCCGGGTTGATATAATCCTTGAAATCGCCTTCAGCGCCTGATGGATCCTCTATTTTAAATAATCTTTCATACAGCCTTATCTCTGCGGTGGCAGCATCCTCCGCGTTTACCCAGTGTATGGTTCCTTTCACACTGATGCCGGAAGTGTCATTGCCACTTCTGCTTTCTGGCAGATAGCTGCACCGGACTTCAACAATGTTTCCGTGGGTATCTTTTAAAAAACTTTCACATTTTATGATGAATGCATTTTTTAACCGTACAAGAGACCCCGGTGCAAGCCTGAACCATTTTTTGATGGGCACTTCCATAAAATCCTCATTCTCGATCCACAGTTCCCTGCTGAATGAGATCTTGCGAATGTTATCCGGGTCATCCGGAAAATTTTCCGCTACCAGCGCTTCTGATTTTCCTTCAGGATAATTGGTAATCACAAGCTTTAACGGATCAAGGACGGCCATTACCCTTGGTGCCTTTTTATTCAGTTCTTCCCGCAGGCAAAATTCAAGCAAGCTGATATCAATAAGATTGTCTCTTTTTGCAACGCCGATCTTTTCGCAAAATAGCCGGATACTTTCCGGAGTATAACCTTTCCTCCGGAATGCTGACAAGGTAGGCATGCGGGGATCATCCCAACCATTAACAAAACCATCATTTACCAGCATGAGCAATTTTCGTTTACTCATTACCGTATAGGTCATGTTCAGCCTCGCAAATTCATATTGGTGTGAAGGAAATATCGCCAGCTTTTCAATCAGCCAGTTGTACAATTCCCTGTGGGGAATAAATTCAAGGGTGCAGATGCTGTGAGTGATGTGCTCAATACTGTCGCTTTGACCGTGTGCAAAGTCATACATGGGATAAATGCACCATTCATCACCGGTCCTGTGATGGTGTGCATGCCTGATCCGGTAAATTACAGGATCTCTCATATGCATATTGGTGGCAGCCATATCTATCCTGGCCCTCAGTACCCTTGATCCATCGGGAAAATCGCCTTCTTTCATTTTTTGAAATAAGTGGAGATTTTCTTCAATGGACCGGTTTCGAAATTCGTTTTCAACCCCGGGTTCTGTAGGTGAACCTTTCTGCAATGCAATCTGTTCGGAGGGGCTGTCATCCACATAGGCAAGTCCTGAGCGGATCAGTTGTACAGCATATTCATACAGCTGGCTGAAATAGTCGCTTGCATAGAATTCATTTTTCCAGTGAAAGCCCAGCCATTCAATATCTTCTTTAATGCTTTGAACGTATTCTGTATCTTCTGTTACGGGATTGGTATCGTCAAAACGAAGGTTTGTATAGCCACCGTATTTTGCAGTCAGTCCAAAATTCAGGCAAATACTTTTTGCATGGCCGATATGGAGGTAACCATTCGGCTCAGGTGGAAACCTGGTTACAATTGATTGATGATTTCCTGATTTGAGATCATCTTCTATAATTTCTTCAAGGAAATTCAGGCTTTTTTCTTCCGTCATCATCGTGGTTTGGTTGCAAATTTAAGTAAAGATGAGAGGAAGTCATTTTTACAGTTGAGAAGGCACAAAAAAACCCCTGAAAAAATTCAGAGGTTTGTTTATTTTTTTTATAAGGTTAGGAAGCTTTTCCAAGTTTTTTCATGTAAAAAAAATGAGATACAATCGCCTGGCTCATTTTTCGGTATTCGTTGTATTTTACCCCGTATTCACTGCAGGTTTCTTTGATGATCTTACTAATGGCAGGATAATGTATGTGGGATATTTTAGGAAAAAGATGATGTTCGATCTGGAAATTCAATCCACCTACAAACCAGCTGATCATTTTGTTGTTGGTTGCAAAGTTTGCAGTAGTAGCGATCTGGTGCTTTGCCCATTCACTTTCTATTTTACCGTTTGTTGAAGGCACTGGAAATTCTGTTTCTTCAACTGTATGGGCCAGCTGGAATACGATGCCAATGGTAAACCCGGTTACCATGGCTGTCAACAGAAATCCAATTAACCATGTAACAAATCCCAGCAGGTAAATCGGAACTGCCACCATCATAATACCATAAATAACTTTGGCAGTCCAGAAAGCTATGTGCTCACCCACAGACCATTTCCGCAATGGAACGTCTGCAATCTTGCGCCTGAAATATTTTTTAAGATCCGTCCCCCAAATCCACAGGATGTGGAGCAGCGTATACAGGAACCAAACATAATAATGCTGGAATTTATGCAGCGTATATCTTTTTTGTGATTTGCACAGGCGGAGCCATGGCTGTACTTCTATATCATCGTCTATGCCATCAACGTTGGTGTAAGTATGATGGAGAATATTGTGTTTCATATTCCACAATATGGCGCTTGCCCCTAAAAAATTTAATGAGTAACCGGCCAGCTTATTTACAATTTTCGATTTGCTGAAACTTCCATGTGCACCATCATGCATTACATTAAAGCCGATGGCAGCCGTTACTGCACCAAGAATCACGCATTCTGCGAGGGCCATCCACCAAACCGGGGTAAAAAAAACAAGGTGTACATACAGGGAAAAATAAGACAGGCATAAAAAGACCGCTTTTATAAACAAGCCGGTATTGCCCGTGGTGGGTTTTTTCACCTCTGAAAAATATTGATTTACGCGTGCTTTTAAATCCATATGAAAGGACCCCTGTCCCTGTAAAAATTTTGGTGTTGCCATTGTTTATTTAATTAATGTTTTAATCATCAGGAATTGGTCATCTTATAATCAGGTATCGAATTGTAACAGTGCATCAAATGTTCTGATGCCGATCATTTTTTTGGATACCAGCCCTTCTGCATATTTTACACCAATCATCTTGCCAAACGTTTTTGCGCGATAGATGATGCTGTCTAAAAAATCCGGAGTTGAAATGTAGGTTTCAGGTTCCGTTGAGGAAGGGTCAAAAAACTGTGTTTTGTGAGCCCTGATTGCCTCGATCTTTTCATCAAAAACTTCTGTAATATCCACGACGAAATTTGGTTGCAACAATCTGTCCTGGATATAATGAAATACATATTTTGGCCTCCATTCTGTTTGCCTCGTGTTATTTTCTTCGGTAACTATTTTCCTTAATCCGGATAAAAAGGCTGCGTCAGTAACCAGCGCCGAAGACCTGCCATGGTCGGGATGCCTGTCTTCCGGGGCGTTGCAAAGAACAATTTCAGGCCGGTATTTCCTCAATGCGCCAATGATCTTTTTTTGATGACTTTCATCATTCTTAAAAAAACCATCGGCCATGAATAAATTCTCTCTTACATCCGCACCGAGAATCTTTCCTGCCTCCGAAGCTTCATTTTTCCTGTCTTCAACACTGCCGCGTGTACCTAATTCACCTGGTGTAAGATCAATTACCCCTGTTCTTTTTCCACTTTTTTTTTCCACCAGTAAAATACCTGCACAACTTAATTCCACATCATCAGGGTGAGCGCCGAAAGCGAGTATGTCTAATTTCATTTTGAAACTTCTGAAAACTTAAAATCGGCTGGTAATTTAAACAGGAGCAAAGGTAGGTTAAAAAGCAGGAGGGTGAACGGGATTAACTTTTTATATTTAACCGTTGTACCCATACATTCTGCGGACTTCTTTTACAATGGATTCAATCTCGCTGTCTGCTCCTTTCGCATCATAAGGTTGCTTTAAATTGCTGCCAAAAAAGAATGCGATTGTTTGCCACAACCGCGCATTAAAGCCCCCTTTATACTCTTTTAAAATGTCATAGACGTTGTTGCCGGTTTCACGGTTGATGAGCTTCATTAAAACCTTTCCCTGGTAAACAGATAAGTTGGTGAGCGGATCAGTGAATTCTTTTTTTAGTTCTTTTTCGCGGCTGTTGATATAATTCCTGATAAAATCCTTATCCGGGTGACCGGCAATGTGTTTATTGATATCATTGAATACCAGGCCTGCCCTTTGCGCGTAAGGATAGGTTACATATACTGCGTTGCGCAAACGTGTCCACCTGGCTTTTGCAGTTGAATGTAAGGGATATGAATAAACATAAACCCCGGGTAAAATTTTGGCTTCTATGGTATCGCCCTGATAAACAATTGCGGATGTGAGCAATGTATCGTTTTGCCCATAGGCAGACTGAGAAAGTCCGCTGAAGTGGGTAATAGTGAAAAATAACGTAATAAGGCAAACGAGTCTAATGAACATACCAGGGCATTGTATGCGTAAATTTAAACGAATTAATGAAGGATGTATTTTAATAATTGCAAAAGAAATCAAAAAAATGCAACAGGCTCGATCAATTGGCAACTAGAAACATATAAAAGAGTGCGCCCGCCAACACGGTCAATATGGTAATGCCTACAGCTGGATCAAGCCTGGCCCTCCTGATTATCGACATGATAAACCCGGCAGCCATAATGATCAGGCCTATCCATACAAAATTTATGTAAGGAAAAACATATGCTTTCAGCGTTATAAAATCTGCAGGTACGTCCGATTCCCTGACAGCTATCTTAAATTTATTTTTATCTGAAATTCCTGCGAGTTTCACATAAAGATTCTGTGCAAAAACAGTATCATCATGAAAAACAATCTCACCATCAGAAACTGTTAGCAATGGGTATGCCTTGCGGGTGGTGCCATCTTTTGCTTTCACAGTCAGGTCAGCCACAAGTGCAGTATCCGAAGGCGTAAAGTGAAACCTTCCGGTATCAGGATTTTTAAGAATGTTATTCAAAATCAGGAATCCCCTGGAATAATAAATGGAATCTTTTAATCCAACTTCATGTATTATATATTTTGCCGTATCAAGGATATTGGTTTTATCTGCTGCAGAAGAAATGTAGGTGAAAATATCATGAAATAAATAGTGCTTGATGTCGGGATTAGAGCTGAAGGTATTGTCCTTCATTCTGTACACATCTGGTTTTAAAATGAAATTTTCAACTATTTTTCCGGTAGCACTGTCTTTTTTTTCTACGTTAAGATTGAAAAATGTCCTGGTTTTTTCTGATCCCGCTGAGTCTCCGGAATAGGTTAATGTATAATTTGCCATTTGGGTAGGCACATCACGCAATAAGGTGAGATTTTCCAGGGGATCTTCTGTTTGTTTGCCGTTTGCATCTGCGCCGAAAGGCATAAACAATCCGGTTCTGCGATTATCACTGATTACCTGCCGGTTTCCGGATGATATCAGAATTCCAGCAATCATCAATGCAAACCCGGCATGGGCGATGGCAGCCCCGGCAGATTTAAAATTTCCTCTTAAAATTGTCCCGATGTACATCGCATTTGCAATAACTGAAAATATGGCGGCAAAAAGTGCCAGGTAAATTGCCCCGAGAAATCCACTGCCTTGTTTGAAATAAGTGACAGGGTTCAAAATTGAAATGATTACTGTAACTCCAATAGCGATCCCCAGCGCCAGAATGATCTTTGAGGCATAATATTTTTTATCCGTTTGGCGGTATTTGAAATACTGGCCAATTGCAGTCAATGACCCGATGATCACTGCAACCAGAACCATCACTTTATTGTATGTAAATTCACGGTTCTGAGGATCTGCTATATGTTGCCCGAATATTTTATTATAGACAGGTAATGAGGTAACGGCAATGATGAAAAGCGCTGCCAGGAAAAAAATAAGAGAGCCGATAAACATCCAGAATTCCCGTGAAGAAATGTTTTCTTCATTGTGAACCTGTGGAAGCCGGGCCGAATTTTTAATAAAAAGAACAAGCATGGGAATTGGGAAGGCCAATGCAAACAGCCCGATCAAAATATTCATTGCCATTGCAGATTCTGTGAAAGAGTGAACTGATGAATCTCCCAGAATGCCGGTACGGGTTAAAAATGTGGCGTACAAAACAAATGCGAAGCTTAGGATGGTAAACAGGTATGTGGCTCTCAATGAGTTTCCTGTTGCATTATAAATGGCCATGCAATGAAGGCCTGCGATCATGATCATCCAGGGTACCAATGATGCGTTCTCAACGGGGTCCCAGGCCCAGTAACCACCGAAATTCAGCGATTCATAAGCCCACTTGCCACCCATCATGATGCCAACACTCAATACGCACCCACTAAAAAGAGCCCAGGGCAATGCGGCTTTTACCCATTCGCCGAATTTCTTAGTGCTTAAGCCAGCATAGGCAAAGGCGAAAGGAACAATGGTGCTGGCAAAACCCAAAAACAATACTGGCGGATGAATCACCATCCAGTAATTCCTCAGCAAAACATTTAATCCAACTCCATCCTTGAGAAGTGCCAGGTAGTCTGGCCTGGTGAAAATGGGTCCATTGATCTCGTTCCTTGTCAATACAAAAGGGCTGCTTCCCAGCCTTACATCGCCAAAATAAATTCCGATCAGCATCAACATTAAAAAACATTGCGCCAGGCTGATCACCGTCATTACGGGAGCCTGCCATTCTTTACTTTTAAAAATTAAAATGCTTCCAAGCACACAATGCCAGATGCTCCATAGTAGAAAACTTCCTTCCTGTCCTTCCCAGATACATGCAAGCAAATATTTCGGCTCCAACTCTTTCGAAGCATGCTTGTAGGCGTAGAGATATTCAAAATAATGGTTGTGGCAAATGTAGAAGATTGTTAAAAAAACAGCCAGTACGGAAGCAACCTGTACAAAGAAAGTAATTCTCGCATACCGTATCCATGATCTTTTGACCAATGGATCTTTCTTCCTGGAAGCCGTAAAAAAAGCAAATGTTGAAAGGAGTGAAGCAGTGAAAGCAAGCAAAACAAAAAAATGGCCTGATTGCCCGGGAAATAAATGTTCACCTTCAAACTTCATGATAGTAGTAGTGAGTTACTGCTGGAAAACAGTTTTTTCCAGCTGCTTTTTGTCGTCTTTATATTTGGAAGGACATTTTAATAATATATCATCACAATTGAATACACCGGCCTGCATTTTTCCTTTCAAAACCACCCGTTCGCTTTGTTCCAGCTCGGCGGGTTTGGTGTTATGGTAAATCACTTTTGTAGATGCGCCAAGACTGTCAAGCGCATAAAAAGCGAGGTAGTTAGGATCTTTAACAGGATTGTATTCCACCGGCTTCGATTTGTCAAGCCGTGCGATCAGGTGTACATATTTCCCTTCTTTCTGCCTGGCAGATTCTATGGTGTCATAAGTTGAAAAGTCTACAGAATACATCAGCAAAACCCCTATGGCCGCCGCTATGCCGATCAGTATGATTATATGTGATGTCTTCATAATGCGTTATATGCATGCAAAATTAGTTCAATGCGCCAGAAGTGTCAAATAATATAAATCGGGCATTGTAGGTAGTTCTTGTAACATCCATATAAATTGGATTGCATTTTGTATAATCAAGAGAAACTTATCTTTGCGACGTTTTTAAAAAAAGCACATGACACACATCGATGATTTTGATCCTAATTCTGTCAGCAACCCAAACAATAATATTTTCGGGTTGCCATTTACGGAAGAGGATGCAATGCTGATCATTTTGCCGGTTCCATGGGAAGTGACCGTGAGTTATTCAGCAGGAACAGCCAGGGCCGCAGAACATATGTGCAAGGCGAGCCTTCAGGTAGACCTGATTGATCCTGAGGTAAAAGATGGCTGGAAGAATGGCTTCTACATGAGAAGCATTGATAAAAAAATTTTAATGAAGAGTGACTACCTGCGCAAAGAAGCGGAATTGTATATCAATTATATTGCCCAGGGTGATAAAGTAGAGGACAATAAATTTATGCTTAAGACCCTCAAAGAAGTGAATGCCGGCAGTATTTATCTCAACAATTGGGTTTATGAACAGACGAAAGAGTTACTGGAAAAAGGAAAAATGGTTTGTTTGTTAGGGGGCGATCACAGTACTCCGCTCGGTTATTTCAGAGCGATGCACGAAAAGCACGGTGATTTTGGTATCCTTCAAATTGACGCCCATTGCGATCTTCGGGAGTGTTATGAAGGTTTTCAGTATTCGCATGCATCCATCATGTACAATTCATTAAAGGAAATCCCTGGCATCATCAAGCTTGTTCAGGTAGGGGTAAGAGATTACTCTGCTTCAGAATTAGACTACATCAGTCACAGCAACAAAAGAGTGATTACATATTTTGATAAGGAAATCAAAGAAAGGCTTTTCGAGGGTGATACATGGAAGTTGATCGTTGACGAGATCGTAGCACATCTTCCGGAAAAAGTACTGTTCAGTTTTGACATCGACGGATTAGATCCTAAACTATGCCCTCATACCGGAACTCCGGTTCAGGGAGGGTTTGAAACGGAACAAATATTTTATTTGTTTAAAAAAGTATTACAGAGCAATAAAAAACTCATAGGGTTTGACTTGAATGAGGTAGGGATCAGTGTGAATGAATGGGATGAAAACGTGGGGGCCCGGGTTCTTTTCAAATTGTGCAATCTCATGGTTGCAGGCAATACATACTCGAATGCAAAAGTATGAACTGGTGTTCAAAAATGAGAATATCAAAACGTTCCGGTTCATTTGTTTATTTCTTGTGATCATCAATGCAATTTTATTTGTGATACTGATATTCAAGAACGGCGCGTTAATGAACCTTGTGATTGCCTTGGGATGTATGATCGGCTATTCCGGTTTGCGTTTGTTTAAAAGCACCACGACAAAAAAGGGCTTTTATTTTGATGAATGGATATTGTTCTTAATCATGATGCTCTGGGTGGCAGAAAATAATTTTGTTCTCGCAATTGCCAACATGATTTTATTCCTGCTGTATTCCGTGGCAACTGATACAACAGTGTATGATTTCGGCAGCGACAGGATCAGCCAAAAAAATTTCCCATGGAAAAAATACTCCTGGAAACAGTTCTCAAATGTTGTTTTGAAAGACAACATCCTAACCCTGGATTTTAAAAATAACAGGTTATTGCAAGCACCTGTTGAAAATAACATCAATGAACCAGATTTTAACGAATATGCGAAACTGCAAATTCTTCACTCAACATAATAAAAATGCTTTTACAGCATAGTCCATATATCTTATACTCCGACGGTAAAGGAAATATTTTTGAGGATACTTCACTTTTTGTAACCGGCAGAACGGGCTGGGATGCCATCCCTGTACCACTGGATGAATGGATCAAGTTACCGGCAGGAGGTCAACTTTATGAACTGCCCGACAGAAGAGGGGTTGGAATAGATGTGGAAACAGGGGAGATGCGATTGTGTGAAAAAGGATGGGCCGTAGCAGCTTTTATTCCGCCTGCACATACAGGTTTATACCTTTCTGCCTTCGAAGCATTGCCGCATGCAGCAACCCTTCCCCTGTTTTGCTATACTGCTGCAGGATGGTTGAATGACGATTTCTATGTTCCTGCGATCAGAATAGAAAAAGATGTGAGGCAGGAGAGCGAAGGATTTATCAATGAAAAAATTAAATCCGGGGTACTTCAACAGCTTTCGGCATATCCAGATAACAGGTTGGTGAAACACCTTGCAGAAAATTGTTGTAACACTTACCACTGTCCTGCCGCCAGGAATTATTTTATGGGCAGGTGGGAATGCCCTGTACCCACTTCCCCCGCCTGCAATGCGAATTGTATTGGATGCATCTCCTTTCAGCCTGAAGATGAAACAATCATTTCCACCCAGGACAGGCTCATGTTCAGACCTACGGCTCTGGAAATTGTTGAATACACTGTTCCACATTTACAAACAGCCCCATATCCAATCATCAGCTTCGGGCAAGGCTGTGAGGGCGAACCCCTTCTTATGTGGGAAACGATAAGGGATGCGATCATTGAAATCAGGAAACACACGGATAAGGGAAGTATCAACATCAATACCAATGGCAGTAAACCTGATTCTGTAAAATTGTTGTGCCAGGCAGGACTCAACAGCATACGCGTAAGCACCAATTCAGTCAGGAAAGAAATTTACACACCCTATTACCGCCCCAATAACTATGAATTTGAAGACATCATTGAATCCCTAAAAATTGTGAATGAACATGGTGGATGGACAAGTATCAATTATTTTGTTTTTCCAGGGATGACTGACGCAGTCGATGAATATGAGGCTTTGCGAAAAGTAATTTCTTATACAGGTTTGAAAATGATCCAGTGGAGAAATTTTAATATTGATCCAGACTGGTACCTTGGAAAACTCGGCATTACTGAAATGGGGGAGTGCCTTGGTATCGCACAACTCATGGAATTATTAAAAGAGGAATTTCCTGGAATTAAATTCGGTTATTTTAATCCCTCCATGGAAAGGATCAAAGGAAATTTTGAGCTGGATTTTGCTCACTGAAAAATTTATTTAAGATTCTCCCTGATATATTTCAGCCACGTTTTGATATAATACGCATTGCTCGAATTGGTGATTTTTGCATCACTCAGGTGCATCCTGGATTTTATCTGGCCGCAATCCGTAGAGAGCACAACGTCATATCTCTCATCTTTTGCAAGCGGGATTTTCAGGCCGACAAAAGAGGTCCTTCCCACTTTGTAATTAAAGGAATCATCTACAATGTTTCCAGTTGAAAGTTTTTGTGCAATCTTCTCAATTTCCGCCAACACCTGTTTTACCTTAATTTTTTCAACGGCAAAATATCCTTTGTAAGAATGCACAACGGTAACATTGTCGGTATAAGCCAGGGGCATCCTCATTTTTTTATCAATCAAAATATATTTTTGAGCATTGCACAGAACTGAGCTCAAAACCAGGGTAAGCAGTAAAAATAATTTCATTGATTCAGTTAATATTTACAAAGTTATTTAAACTCTCCAAACATCTCTCTCAAACAGTCACTAATTTCACCAAGGGTGCAATAATGCTCTACAGCATCTATAACGGCCGGCATTATATTTTCATTGTTTCCGGTCACCTTTTTTATTTCATCGAGACAGTGTGCAACTGCTGCGTTGTCTCTCCTTTGTTTCAATGAATGAAGTTTGTTGATCTGCAATTGGCGGATGCTGTCATCGATTTTAAATGACGGCGGGGAAACTGCCTGATTTGATTTGAATTTATTCACCCCGACAATTACTTTTTTTCCGTTTTCAATATTTTTCTGGTATTGATAAGCACTTTCAGCAATTTCATTTTGAATAAACCCGCGTTCGATGGCTGCAACACTGCCGCCCATTGCATCAATTTTTGCAATCAGTTCACCGGCTGATTTTTCCATCTCGTTGGTGAGAGTTTCAATAAAATAGCTTCCTGCCAATGGGTCTACCGTATCAGCAACTCCACTTTCAAATGCAACGATCTGCTGGATTCTAAGGGCAATGCCAGCAGCCTCTTCTGTCGGCAGGTTCAAAGCTTCATCATAACCATTGGTATGAAGGCTCTGCGTACCTCCAAGTACTGCAGAAAGGGTTTGGATGGTAACACGGCTGATATTATTCAATGGCTGTTGAGCTGTGAGCGTGCTACCACCTGTTTGTGCATGAAAACGCAGCATCATTGCTTTTGGCTCTGTGGCCCCCATTTCAAGCATCATTTTTGCCCACATTCTCCTGGCGGCCCTGAATTTGGCCACTTCTTCAAATAAATTATTGTGCGCATTAAAAAAAAACGACAACCGCTTACCAAAAACATTGATGTCCATTCCCCTGGCAATGGCGCCCTGCACATATGCTTTGCCGTTACTTAGAGTAAATGCGATCTCCTGCACTGCAGTACTCCCAGCTTCACGTATATGATATCCTGATATAGAGATGGTGTTGAACTTCGGGAGCTCTTTGCTGCACCATTCAAAAATGTCTGTGATGATGCGTAGAGAGGGCCTGGGGGGATATATATAAGTTCCCCGGGCCGCATATTCTTTTAAAATGTCATTTTGCACAGTCCCGGTTATTTTAGAAAGATCAGATCCCTGTTTTTTTGCCAGTGCAACATAGAATGCCAGCAATATAAAACCGGTAGCATTGATCGTCATAGAAGTGGAAACATCCTGTAATGAGATGCCTTTAAAGAGCAATTCAATGTCTTCGAGAGAATCTATGGCCACGCCAACTTTTCCTACTTCGCCATCAGACAGCTTATGGTCGCTGTCGTAGCCAATCTGAGTGGGAAGATCAAATGCAACACTCAACCCTGAAACGCCCTGTGACAATAAATAATGATAACGCAGGTTGCTTTCTTCTGCAGTGCTGAATCCGGCGTACTGCCGCATCGTCCACAATTTGCCCCTGTACATATCGGTTTGTACTCCGCGGGTAAAAGGGAATTCACCGGGCATCTCTTCTAGTAGACCTGGAAATGGGGATGCATAGGCATCATTGTATGAATAAATACTTTTTATTTCAATACCAGAATCGGTATATTTTTTCTTTTCTTCCATTGTCCGGGTTTGAAAATTGCCGGGCTGAAGGTATTACATAATTTTTTTGGCCTCGTAACTGAGTGCTTCTAAAACTACGTTATGAAGTGAGGCGCGGGGATTATTCATCATGTAATCGATGATCTGTTTATTCAGATCCATTGCAGATGCGTGTAAAGGTAAGTGGGCAGCAAGCTGGTTTACGATGTAGATATTCTGCTCTTTGAGATTATTAACTGCCCGCCAGGCTTCAGGAGTTACATAAACCTGTTGACTCAGGTTGTATTCATATTCCGTTTTAATGGCATCCACCAGGCTACTTTTCATTTGCCGTGACGACATCTCAGAATTTGGAAGCCTCGACATCAGGTTCTGTAATGAAATTCTTTCAGTCAGCAAGGTTAGCCGCTCATAGGCTTGCAAGCGAAGCTTAATTGTTTCATTGTTGATTCCTGCTCTCTCACTGATCTTATTTTTCATAGTCGAAAATTCATTGATCAGCCAGATCACTGCCAGGAAAATTACCCCAAGAAGAATGATCGCAAAGGTTTCAAATGTAGACATACCGTTAATTTGTAACAAAAATAAACATACGTGGTAAAACGTTTGTAATTTTGTAAACGTTAAAATTGGGTTTTTAGTATTGGGAGTGGATAAGTTGTAGTAAGTGTAACATATTAACCCACAGTTATTTAAGTAATCAGGATTCGATAAAATCCATTTAATTTAAAATCATGGAAATCACCACATCAGCCCCAGTAACTTTTACAAAAAATGCGATTTTAGAAATAAAAAGATTGATGAGTGAAGAAGGTTTTGATGAGAGTCAGTACCTGCGTGTTGGTGTAAAGGGTGGCGGGTGTTCAGGTATGACTTATATTTTAGGCTTTGAGCAAAAGACTGAGCAGGATGAATTTTTTGAGATGGATGGCATGCACTGTATCATCAATCCGGCTCACGCGATTTATTTGACAGGAATGGAAATTGAATGGGAGGGAGGATTGAATTCCCGTGGCTTTACATTTAAAAATCCGAATGCCACCAAAACATGCGGATGTGGAACGTCTTTCGCAGTCTGATGACATCGAAGCCGTATCAGGAATCGAAATAATAAAATCTTCGGGTATTATAGAGTTTATGAATTTGAATCTAAGGAATCCATTCCCGAGATCTATAATCGCTACGCGATAACAACCTCTTTGGGTTTAGGTTTTTCTACCAAGCTATAATGCCTATGGCAT
>JBDUCQ010000221.1:0-2810 GCA_040003385.1 Ginsengibacter sp.
ACCTGGAACATGGTGCATTACGATGTTCAGCTGATCGGTGGTATTGTTTTACACCAGGGGAAAATATCAGAGATGGCAACTGGTGAAGGAAAAACGCTGGTCTCTACCCTTCCTGCGTACCTGAACGCACTCGCTAATGAAGGTGTGCACATCGTAACAGTAAATGATTACCTGGCACGTCGCGACAGTGAATGGAATGGCACCCTCTTCGAATGGCTTGGGCTGACGGTAGATTGCATTGATAAGCATGATCCGAATAGTGATGACAGGCGGGCGGCCTACAACTCTGACATTGTTTACGGCACCAATAATGAATTCGGCTTTGACTATTTAAGAGATAATATGGTGCATTCGCCTGATGAAATGGTGCAGCGAAAGCATCACTTTGCCATGGTGGATGAAGTGGACAGTGTGCTGATCGATGATGCGCGAACTCCTTTGATCATTTCAGGACCAGTACCGCGTGGTGACCAGCAGGAATTTCTTTCATTGAAGCCCAGGATCGAAAAAATTGTAGATGCCCAGAAAAAAGTGGTGAACAATTTTTTAATTGAAGCCAAGAAGAAGATCGCCGAGGGCAACGATGATCCAAAAGATGGAGGTCTTGCCCTGATGAGAGCTTTCAGGGGTTTGCCCAAAACAGGTGCCCTGATAAAATTTTTGAGTGAGCCGGGCATCAGGGTAAAATTGCAGAAAACAGAGAATTATTACCTGGCAGACCAGCAGCGAAAAATGCCCGAGGTTGACAAAGAACTTTTTTTTCATATTGATGAAAAAAATAACCAGGTAGAATTAACTGACAAAGGCATTACGCTGATTACAAAGTCAGGTGAAGACCCTGAATTTTTTATCCTTCCTGACATTGGTGTAAAGCTTGCAGAGATTGAAAAAAGCAGCCTTGGCGCTGATGAAAAGCTTCATGAAAAAGAATTGCTGCTCAACGATTATTCCATTAAAGCAGACCGGATACACACTGTTCAGCAATTGTTGAAAGCATATACCCTGTTTGATATAGATGTGGAATACGTTGTAATGGACGGCCAGGTAAAGATAGTGGATGAACAAACGGGCCGTATCCTCGATGGAAGAAGGTATTCCGATGGTTTGCACCAGGCCATTGAAGCAAAAGAAAATGTGAAGATAGAAGCTGCCACACAAACCTATGCGACCATTACTTTACAGAATTATTTCAGGATGTATCACAAGCTTGCAGGTATGACGGGTACTGCAGAAACTGAAGCCGCTGAGCTTTGGGATATTTATAAATTGGACGTGGTAACAATTCCAACCAATCTACCGGTAACCAGGAAAGACACCCAGGATCTTGTATTCAAGACCAAAAGAGAAAAATACAAAGCTGTGATCGAGGAAGTTGAAAAAATGCGCGCAGAAGGCCGCCCGATTTTAGTGGGTACAACATCAGTTGAGGTGAGCGAACTCTTGAGCCGTATGTTAAAACAAAAAGGGATCCCACACAATGTACTGAACGCAAAACAACATGCCAAAGAAGCACAGGTAGTAGCTGAAGCCGGGTATGCACAGGGAGTTACAATTGCCACGAATATGGCGGGTCGTGGTACAGACATCAAGTTAGGGCCAGGGGTTGTTCCTGCGGGTGGCCTTGCTATTTTAGGAACTGAACGTCATGAGAGCCGTCGGGTAGACAGGCAGCTGAGGGGCCGTGCAGGCCGGCAGGGAGATCCTGGTACCTCTCAATTTTTCGTTTCACTGGAAGATGACCTGATGAGAATGTTTGGAAGTGAGCGCATTGCTTCTTTGATGGACAGGATGGGATATAAGGAAGGGGAAGTGATACAGCACAGCATGATCTCTAAAAGCATCGAACGGGCACAAAAGAAAGTTGAAGAAAATAACTTTGGTATCCGGAAAAGATTGCTTGAATATGATGACGTAATGAACAAGCAGCGAACTGTGATCTATGGAAAACGCAACCACGCACTGTTTGGTGAAAGACTTGCGTTAGACCTTGACAATGCATTTTATTCAGTGGCAGAAGGTTTGATCAATTCATTCAAAGAGATGAATGATCATGAAGGATTTAAGCTGGCGGCTATCATGAATTTTGGCATCGACACAGCCATAACACCGGAGGAGCTGGATAAGGGAGACATGCACCAACTGACTGAAAGGTTGTACGAAGAAGCCAAAGCACATTATAACCAGAAAAATGAAATGATGGGCAAACAAACATTGCCTGTTATCAGAAATATCCGGAAGGAACAGGGAGCTCACATTGAAAATGTAGCAGTACCTTTTACGGATGGTAAAAAAGCCATACAGGCGCTGGCCAACCTTGACAAGACGATTGAAACCAACGGCGCTGAGCTATCCAATGCTTTGGAAAGAAACATTACCCTTGCCCTGATCGACGATGCATGGAAGGAACATCTCCGGGCAATGGATGATCTCAGGCACAGCGTTCAAACAGCAGGGTATGAACAAAAAGATCCGTTGGTGATTTATAAGATAGAAGCGTTCAGTGCTTTCAAACAAATGGATGACCAGGTGAATAAAGACATCGTGAGCTTTTTGTGCCATTGTGCAATCCCGGTAGAACAAACCCAACCCGGAAAGATCAAAGAAGGCAGGGAACAAAAAACAGACATGAGCAAAATGCGCCAGCGCAAAGAAGAATTTGCAGCGGCGGGTAACGGTCCCGAATACCTGCCACAGGAAAATGATTACATCGATCCTTCAGAACCGGTGAAACGTGAACCGATCAAAGTTGGCCCCAAGGTGGGCAGAAATGATCCTTGCCCATGCGGAAGCGGAAAAAAATACAAGCAGTG
>JBDUCQ010000022.1:0-30003 GCA_040003385.1 Ginsengibacter sp.
TTCAGATTCAGCAAGCCGTTACAGGTGGTATGTTATATCGTTTGATCCTGGATTTTGATGCAGGAAAATCAATTGTGAAAGCAGGGAACAGTGGAAAATATATTTTAAAGCCAGTGATCAGGATCATCTCATTTGTTCCTTCAGGTGGTAATATCACAGGGGTAGTATGGCCTGATTCGATAAGGACAGCTGTATTTGCGGTAAACGGAATTGATACAGTGGCCAGTACTTTTACCGATACATTGACCGGACATTACCTCATCAGAGATATCAATGCGGGTATTTATACTCTGCATTTTAATCCATTGGATGATACTTATAAAACGGCAGAAAAAAATGCAATGGTTGTGTTAGGACAAACAGTAACGGTTGATTCCGTAAAGCTTGAAAAGAAATAAAAAAAATCACCTGCCATACCAAAAGAAAAGGCAGCACAATTTGTGCTGCCTTTTCTGTAAAAATAAATATTTTAGTTCCGTGTAATTTTCATTGCCATTCCTCCTCCGGCGGCAATTTGTATACGGATGCTTTCATCATTACGAATAGTTTTAGTTTGTTTTAACAAGTGGTCCGGTATTTTGTCAGAATCTACTGCATCAGAAAATAATTCAAGCGTGTAGGTGCCGGGTTCTAAAAAATTGAATGAAACCTTAACTTCCCTGGCCTGGTGATTGGTGATAGTACCCACATACCACTCATTATTTTTTTTTCGGGCAACGGTGATAAATTCATTCAACCTGGCATCCAGCACTTTGGTTTGATCCCAGGTGGTTGGTATCGCCCTGATAAATTCAAATCCAGGCTGCCCTTCATACGCTGACGGGTAATCGCAAACCATTTGCAAATAATTTTCCAGCACTACATACATTGCCAGCATATGGCACCTTGTGCCAAGCACCAGTGGCCTGGTGTACTGGGTTTTGAATGCTGCCTGAGGAACAGCCCTGAATCCTCCCAAATGATAATCCGTTGATCCGGCAAGCATTCTAGTAAACGGCATATTGATATCATGGTCGGGCGAAATCCCGTTCGGATCCCATTTATCCACTTCGTAATTCAAAGTTCCTTCTCTTGTAAATTCATTCGGGTAAGTTCTGCTTAACCCGGTGGGGCGGTATGCTCCATGAAATTGGATGTGCAAATGGTGTTGAGCTGCCTTCTGTAAAATTTCAGTTTGAATGTTAACCATTTGCTGGTCATCCCTGTCCATAAAATCTACCATCATTCCTTTCAATCCCCATTGTTCAAATATTTTGAATGCGGAATCGAGCTTGGGATAAAGTGCAGCCCAGTGCACCCACACCCTGATTCCAACATTGTGTAGTGTTGCATAATCACAAACCTCTTTCATGTTTAGTCCCGGTACCGGCGTTGTAACGTCAGCATGCGGGCCTGGCTGAAAACCTATGCCATCATCCATATACCATTGGTGCAACCCGTATTCAACCACAGAATGATATTGAATATTATTGCGCGAGCAAAAATCAATGTAATACTGCTGTGTCACAAAATTATTCCCTGGTGCATTCAAAGTATCAGGCACTACATTTCCATTCCACCATGGAAATGTTGTTTTACCAGGGCGAAGCCATGCAGGATCTTTGATTGCAAGTGGCGGGCACAGGGTTGTTAAAATGTTGCTTTCTATCAAGGCACCTATCCGGTCGCTGATGAGCAGTACACGCCAGGGACTTACATGCGGAAGGATACCTTTTACTTTTTCTGACTGCTGGTTTGGAAGGGGCGACAAAGTACCTGTAAGCACTCCATTTTTTTTGGTGAGATACATACCGGCATAGTCAAGCAACGCTGCCTCGGTAATTGCCATGTAAATACTTTTCGGAAACTCGAACAGGGTAGGAATGTCCATTAGGGTATCTTCCCTGATCTTACTGAATGAGAGATGACTATAATAACCTTCATGTGATGATAGGAAATTCGGCAGGAACAAGGTGTGAATGATGGGATCTCCATTTAGTGTAAAGCCTGTATTTTCATCAAGCAAAGTAAATGAACCCTGGGTTTTTCCTGCCTGCATGGAATACCTGAATGCCACACCATCGTTGAATGCCCTTACAATAAAAATTATTTTTTTACCGTGAGTGCCGGCCTCCATTGGAATTGAAACTTCCTTATATCGGGTATGTACATGGCTTGATTTTCCAACCACGAGGTCATAGTCTTCTGTCGTGTCACGAAATACAGGCTTGCCATACGTTACATTGTTTTGAAAAACAACATCTTCAAAATGCAGACTAACTGATGCATTGGCAATTAATGTACTCCCTTTAAAAATGACCGTATAATGTAGGGTCTTATCAAGGTTACAAATGAAAATAATATTTCCATCGGGAGATGTGACCCGTACAATATCCCGGGCTACACCACAGTTGGCCAGGATAACAAATATGAGAAAATGGACAAACTTCATAATTAATGCTGAAGGTAAGAATGTTTACAAGGTTGCCACAATTTGCATTTCTACTAAAAGTCCAGCCGCCAGCCGGGCTTCAATGCATATTCTTTGCGGCCAGTGATGCGGGTCGGTCCCGATCCAATTATACCACAAGCCATCAAATGCTTCCTTGTTTTTTATATCGGCCAGGAATATTTGCACAGACAACAATTTATCAATTCCAGAGCCTGCCTGTGAAAGTGTGTTGACTGCACTTTGAAACATTTCATCCACCTGTTGAGAAAAATCTTCTTCCTGTGAGCTGGCATTCGCAACCGCCCAGATTAATTTCTCAAACGAAACCGCTTTACTCCTTCCCGGCGATGCTGCTATGCGTTTAATATCCATAATTTATTATTTACTGCCTGATGTGGATGCAAGATGATAAAATTTTGGCGTCTTATTAATTCCATTTTCGATACCTAACACCTGATACCTTTCACTTGATACCTGATAATCTTTTATCTTTGCAAACTATGACAACAGAACAATTAAAAGATATAAGAGACCGTGTGGTGGTTTTGAGGAGGTTTCTTTGACGTCGGGAACCGCCTGTCTAAAATAGACAATGATAAACAACTTTCACTTTCACCCGGATTTTGGGATGACAATAAGCGCGCAACATCCATATTAAAAGAAACTAAGGTTAATGAGTACTGGGTCAACATGTACAACCGTGTACAATCCCTTGTTGACGATTTTAGTGTATTGTTTGATTTCTGGAAAGAAGGTGAAGCCACCGAGGAGGAAGTAAAAGATGCGCATTCAAAAGCTGTGCAATCCATTGATGATGCAGAATTTAAAAGTACCCTGAACAAACCCGAAGACGAGATGCCTGCTGTACTGCAGATCAACAGTGGTGCCGGGGGTACGGAAAGCCAGGATTGGGCTGAAATGCTACTCCGCATGTACCGTATGTACGGTGAAAAGCAGGGGTGGAGTGTAACGGAACTGGATTACCAGGCCGGTGATGGAGCTGGGATCAAAAGTGCTACCCTGCAATTCGATGGCCCCTTCGCGTTTGGATTTTTAAAGGCCGAAAGTGGCGTACACCGCCTGGTACGCATTTCACCATTTGACAGCAATGCAAGGAGGCATACTTCATTTGCAAGCGTTTATGCCTACCCGTTAATTGATGATACGATAGATATACAGGTGAATCCTGCAGATGTGGAATGGGCATTTTTCAGAAGCGGGGGAAGCGGCGGGCAAAACGTAAATAAGGTAGAAACCGCGGTGCGCCTCACCCATAAGCCATCGGGGATCATTGTGGAATGCCAGCAGGCAAGGACACAAGGTGAAAACCGGGAAAAAGCAATGACGATGCTCAAAAGCAGGTTGTACGAAGAAGAAATTCGAAAACGGCAGGAGATCCAAAATGCCACCAATGCCGGTAAGAAAAAAATTGAATGGGGCAGCCAGATACGCAGTTACGTTTTTCACCCATACAAAATGATCAAGGATCACCGTACTGATTATGAAGTTGGTAATATAAACCCTGTGATGGATGGTGATCTTGATGGATTTATCAAAGCATATTTGATGCAGGAACAAACAACGGCCTGAGTGTTGGGCATAAAGTGTTGAATACTGAAAACTCACAATAAAGAATGAGGATGGTTCGGTAAACAGAATATCATTGTTACTTTACATACTATATTTCAATTTTTATCATTAAATCGACACTATGAACTTCGGGGACTTCTATTACCCTTTGCCGGTGAACGAACCGGTTCATACATATGCCCCCGGTACACCTGAACGTGAATTATTAAAAAAAGTAGTACAGGAGCTCAAGAGTAAAAAAGCAGATGTGCCTATGTACATCGGCAGCGAAGAAATACGTACAGGTAAAAAAGTTGAATTGCGTCCTCCTCATGAGAGGCAGCATTTGCTCGGATATTTTCATCAGGGCGATGCTAATCACGTAAAAAAAGCCATCAACGCAGCCCTTAAGGCAAAAGAACGGTGGTCGAATATGAGTTGGGAGAACAGGGCAAATATTTTTCTGAAAGCAGCTGACTTACTCGCTACAAAATACCGGCCTTACATCAATGCAACTACCATGCTTGGGCAAAGCAAGAGTGCAATGCAGGCAGAGATAGATGCCGCTTGTGAGTTGATTGATTTTCTTCGTTTCAATGTTCACTTTCTCAGTGATATTTACAGGCAACAGCCGATCAGCGGCCACGGGATGAATAACAGGATGGAATACAGGCCGCTGGAAGGATTTGTGCTTGCAATCACTCCATTCAATTTTACTGCGATCGGGGGCAATCTTCCAACATCTGCTGCAATGTGCGGCAACGTGGTGGTTTGGAAATGTGCAAACACCCAGGTATACAGCGCACAAATGTTCATGCAAATATTAAAGGAATCGGGTTTGCCTGATGGCGTGATCAACCTGATTTTTGTTGACGGCCCAACAATTGGCCAGGTGTGTTTCAGCAACCCTGAATTCGGCGGTGTACATTTTACAGGCAGTACAGGCGTATTTAACGGGATGTGGAAAACAATTGGTGAAAACACAGGAATTTACAAGTCGTATCCACGAATAGTTGGGGAGACTGGAGGAAAAGATTTTGTGATCGCTCATCGTTCGGCGGATGTAGATGTAGTGGTAACAGCCCTCGTTCGGGGTGCTTTTGAATACCAGGGGCAAAAATGTTCGGCTGCATCCAGGGCATATCTTCCATCCAACTTAGCCGTTGAAATAAAAAAGAAATTGGTAACTGCAGTGAGAAGCATAAAAATGGGTTCTGTTGAAGACTTTTCAAATTTTATGAATGCGGTCATTGATGAAAAAAGTTTTGACAAGCTGCAGGGTTTTATCAAAAATGCTAGAAAAGACAAGAATGTAAAGATCATTGTTGGCGGGAAATGCGACAAAACCGAAGGATTTTTTATTGAGCCCACCGTGATTGAAACATTTGACCCAATGTACGTGACGATGTGCGAAGAACTTTTTGGACCGGTGCTTACAATCTATGTGTATGATGAAAATAAATTTGAGGACGCATTGAAACTGGTTGATGGCACTTCGAATTATGCCTTAACTGGTTCGGTGATTTCAAAGGATCGCATCGCGATAGAGCTGGCAACGCGAAAACTGAGGAACAGTGCAGGAAATTTTTACATCAACGACAAGCCAACAGGCGCTGTTGTAGGCCAACAGCCTTTTGGTGGCGCAAGGGGCAGTGGTACGAACGACAAGGCCGGAAGCATTTTAAATTTGTACCGGTGGCTAAGTGCACGCACCATCAAAGAAACATTTAACCCTGCAACCGATTACAGGTACCCTTTTATGGAAAATGAGGGCTCCATTTAAATATTTAAATCTATTTTCTACCATAAAAAATTATCATCGGCTAAAGCCGAAACTATTGCATGAAAACAATTCTTGATAAATTCCAGCTGCAGCTTACCATTCAACGGCTAAGTCACCAGCTCCTGGAAAATCATGGAGATTTCGGTGGAACGGTCATCATTGGTTTGCAACCACGTGGTATCTTTCTTGCTGATAAGATTGTTGAGCATTTAAGGCAGGAAGGATACGGCAAGATTAAATATGGAAAGCTTGATATCACATTCTACCGTGACGATATCCGTAAACAACTGCATGTTGCAAACAATACAGACATTCCATTTTCCATAGAAGATATGAATGTTGTACTGGTTGATGATGTTTTGTATACAGGACGTACGATCAGGGCTGCCCTGGACGCATTACTTGATTTTGGCCGCCCACAAAAGGTTGAATTGTGCGTTTTGATCGACAGGAGATTCAGCCGCCAGCTTCCCATCCAGCCGGATTACAGCGGCAGGTCAATCGATTCCATTATTTCACAAAAAGTAAAAGTGGAATGGGATAAAGAGCAGGTGATGCTCTATTGATGTATCGTAATGGTTATGGTTGCTATTTTTCATGTTGACTCCTTTCTCAGCCTTTTTCTTTAGCTTTGATTTTTAATGCAACTATCTACCAAACATCTTCTGGGCATTAAAGATTTAAAAAAGGAAGACATTGAATTAATTCTTACTACAGCCAAACAATTCAAGGAAGTTTTACAAAGACCGGTTAAGAAAGTTCCTTCGTTAAGGGACACGATGATCGTAAACCTTTTTTATGAGAATTCAACAAGAACCAGGATATCCTTTGAACTTGCCGAAAAAAGGCTGAGCGCCGACATCATCAATTTCTCTTCTTCCGGTTCTTCCGCATCCAAAGGTGAAACCCTGCTGGATACGGTGAACAACATTCTTTCCATGAAGGTGGATATGGTGGTGATGCGTCATAGTGCCAGTGGCGCTCCCCATTTTTTAGCCAAACACATTCCGGCCGCTATCATCAATGCCGGCGATGGCATCAATGAACATCCCACCCAGGCTTTACTCGATGCATTCTCCATCCAGGAAAAATTAGGATCAATTGCCGGCAAAAAGGTGGTGCTGGTCGGTGATATTATGCATTCACGGGTAGCCCTGAGTAATATTTACCTTTTGAAAAAGGCAGGTGCTGAAGTGATGGTGGCGGGTCCTCCTACCTTGATACCCAAATACATTGCAGAGGCGATGGATGTGAGAGTGGAATACAATTTAAAAAAAGCGTTGGAATGGTGTGATGTGGCCAATATTTTAAGGATCCAGCTGGAACGCCAGAACCAGGTATTGTTTTCATCGCTCAGGGAATATAACCTGGCATATGGGGTAACCAAAAAGTTGCTGGAAAGTATCCATAAGGAAATCGTAATTATGCACCCTGGGCCGATCAACAGGGGAGTAGAGATTGACAGTGACGTGGCAGACTCCGATCAATCCATTATTCTTCAGCAGGTTGAAAATGGTGTTGCTGTACGAATGGCGGTTTTGTATTTATTGTCTGATAAAAACAATTGACTTTCTGCAAAGAAGTTCTAAGGTTGTCTTAAAAAGTTAATACTGTTCTATGCGCATATGTTTATTCCCCGGAACATTTGACCCGGTGACGCTCGGTCATACAGACATCATCAACAGGGCGCTTCCACTGTTTGATAAACTGGTAATAGGAATTGGCCGGAATGTAAATAAAGAACCCATGTTTTCGGAAGATAAAAGATTGGGATGGCTGCGTGAAATTTACAAAGGCAATTCCAAGGTTGAGGCGCTGGCGTATGATGGCTTAACTGTGGAATGCTGCAAAAAGATAGGGGCCAATTTTGTTTTACGCGGTATCCGGTACGTAAATGATTTTGAATATGAGAAGGCCATCGCTGACATGAACAGGAGCCTGGATCATAACGTGGAAACGATATTTCTTACCTGCCTTCCCCAATTTACATCAGTTGCGTCTACTCTTGTACGTGATGTAATTAGAAATCATGGTGACGTCACCCAGTTTTTGCCTGCCGAAGTGGCGGCCACATTAAAATAAACCTTACGCCTGCCTTAAATAATATGTATGTCCATTTGGTTTAATAAATCCATCAGCCTGCAGGACATTATTCCATTGGGTGAGGGCACCATGTCCGAATATTTAGAAATGGAGTGGATCGCAATAGGAGATGATTTTTTAAAGCTCCGGTTGCCGATCAGTCATAAAACTATCCAACCATACGGGTTACTGCACGGTGGGGCTTCCTGTGCGCTCGCAGAAACAGTAGGCAGCGTGGCATCCGCCCTGGTGATTGACAGGGAAAAATACATTTGTGCCGGTCTCGAGATCAATGCCAATCATGTAAGGGGAGTAAAAGAAAAGTACGTAACAGCTACGTGTACTCCACTGCATCTTGGTAAAACCACCCATGTATGGGATATTAAAATAGTTGATGAACAGGAAAAACTGGTATGTGTGAGCAGGTTAACAGTGGCCATCATTCCAAAAAAATAGTTATGTTTTATTCAAAGCTGACAGCACTTCCTGGATTGCCGGAAATGTTTGAGAGACATATTTCTTCAGTTCATCCTGACTGATCCACCTGATATCAGTAATATCTTCTTCGGTTTGAGGAACTGGGTTTTCCATCCCTGTACTTTCCATAAAAAACCAGTGTGATTCTTTCAAAATGTGCTTCCCAAATTCTGCGTAAGTATGGTAAGTGGTTGTGACATGGGTGCCCAGGATGAGGTTGGACAAACCTGTTTCTTCCCTCACTTCCCGCAAAGCGCAGTCTTCAATGGTCTCGTTTGTGTCTAATTTTCCTTTTGGAAGATCCCATTTACCACGCCGGAATATCATGAGCACTTCATTTTTGGGATTGGTGATCAATCCACCACCTGCCTGAACCAACGAGAAATGTTTGTAAAAGGCATTTTTCAGTTTCTGAAAAGATTTGTGCCACAATATACCGGCATTAAATTCAGCTTTAGCAATCTCATGGATCAGTGTATGAATAGCAGGAGCGGATGTCTCATCTATAAAAATAACGTCCGGATGATGCATATATTCATGAATTTCTTCATTGATCTCATCGCAGAGAAAAACCGGCTTGTCGCCGAAAAATATTTTCATAACCATGAACAAATCTAATAAAAACGGGATTCCCCGCACTAGAAACACAATGGCCTATGCCTTCCTTCATGGAATGAAATGGCTCAAAACTATATCTTCGCGTTATGGTTGGTGAAAACATTGCATCGAAGCTTTTAGAAATCAACGCTGTTCAGTTAAATCCCGGGCAGCCTTTTACCTGGGCAAGCGGATGGAAGAGTCCCATTTATTGTGACAACCGCAAAGCATTGTCATACCCTATGGTACGAAATGCAATTAAATCTGAAATCTGTAAGGTGATCAGGCAATTTTTTGGCGGTGCCGATCTTTTGGCTGGTGTCGCCACTGCTGGAATAGCCTGGGGTGCACTGGCGGCTGATGAATTAAAGCTTCCTTATATTTACGTTCGTCCAACGCCAAAGCAGCACGGTTTGGGCAACCAGGTGGAAGGATTTTTTGAAGCCGGGAAAAAGGTAGTCATCATTGAAGACCTGGTATCCACGGGACGCAGCAGCTTACAAGTTGCAGATGTTTTGCAAACCCAGGGATTGATTATTAATGGAATGATTTCCATCTTTGACTATGGTTTTGAAGTAGCTTCGAATGCAATAAAGTCAGCGGGTATCAATTATAAATCGATCACAGACTATCCTACCCTGGTGGAAGTGGCATTAAAAAGCGGCTTTATCTCACCTGCTGATGAGAACACTTTGTTAAACTGGCGTAAGGATCCGTCAAAATGGAAGCAGGACAATTAATTTTGAAGAAATAAACCTCATGAAAGCTTTTAGCCTGACACTTATTGGCCTGATTTCGTTAGCATCTGCAACTTTTTCCCAGGTTAAACCTGTACAAAAAGCTTTGATTAAAACCCCTACAGTAAACTGTGAAGAATGTAAATCAAGGATAGAAAACAGGCTACTACACGAATACGGAATGTCTTCAGTGAAAGCTGACTACCGGAAACATACTGTTTCTGTGGTTTACTATACTGACCGTACAAATATTGAAAATATCAAGACAGCTTTGGCTAACATGGGTTATGATGCTGATGATGTAAGCGCCGATCCTGAAGCATATAAAAAACTTCCCAGGACTTGTCAGCATGTGGCGGGTGATAAGCCAGTCCGCCCAAAAGGGTAGGGCTATAGCTGCTTAATTACTGTAATAATGAAAAGGTCTGTTTGCCCTCGTATCTAACAGGCATGCTCATAAAAACATTGGCTTTGCCCACCTTGATGTTTCCTTCAACTTTTACAATTACTTCATTTCCCGACAATGAATTCCATGCGTTTTTAAACACATTCTGCATATTTACCTCAAAATTTATCGGCAAAATAAAGGAGTTCTTTCTGGGTATATTTATAAGGGTATCGGATGAACTGTGCCCCAAAAGATTGTTATTTATATAAACGTCCATATCTGTACGCCTTAATTGAAGCCCGAAATTATTAGGGTTAAAGTATTCTAACTCTAGTTTTATCCTTGAATTACTAAATCCCAGCTTTTCTAATGTCAAATTGTGGTAATCCCTGTATTCTAAAGATTTTGGTGTGCTACAGGAAAAAAAAAGCAAAACCAGGTTAACGGATAGGTAAGTCAGGTTGTGATTGAATTTTATAGCCATTGGTAAAAATAAATAAAAAACCGACCTGATTTCCTCAAAAATTACTACCATATTACTTAGCAATGGTTGGGAAGGCTGTCATAAAAAACCATCAGATTGTGTACTAAAATTATTAGTTGAGTAAAATAATCGTAAATATCTGAATTATAAATGATTAAATAAATCAAGTGTTATTTTTATATGATAATATATATGATAAATCTATTCTAATCCCAGCATCCAACATAAAATAGGTTTAAATAAAAATTGTAGTAAATAATAAATACAATTCATTGACTATATGTGTATTATGTAGTTAATATGTAAAAAAATATCAAATGAAAATAACATGGACAAAAAAATTAATATAATTTGTTTGGAGTTAGGAGAATTACGATGATTTACGATCAAAAATTCGTTAGATTCAGTTTTTTAAGACTTAAAAAAAATACACGATTATTTTTGGAGAATATTTAATGGATAGTCGATTTTTTGCCTTAATCTTAATAAAATTCTAAAATAAACCTCTTTATATTGATGAATGTAAAAATACGTTATTTGCCGTAATTTTACGGTATTGCAAATCCCAAAAATCTGCTCTATGTTTGTCCTGTGAATTTGGAATACACCCTTACCTCGGGCATTCTTCATTCAAAATGCTTATCAAACTGATTTTAAATTAAACCACAGAAAATGAACCAAAACTCTACTCGCTATTACAAATCAGGCTCTCTTTTACTGATTTTCCTTTCACTCAGTTATCTTTTTAAATTTCCCTCAGGTTTGATTCAATTAAGACCTGTCTACGTGAATAACTGATTTTCCCAGCGGTATAGTCAACAATTCAATTAAGGCAATTTTCTGTGTGTTTTACATCCAATATTCATTGCAAGCCGTAAAAATTATGCAATGGATAGAAAAAGAATATATAGGTTTTGTGGGTTGATCACCTGTGCATTGGTAGCTCTTACAGGCAACGCACAGAATGGCAAGGGCACAAATATTAATTACACCAGTTTCACAGTAAGCACCCAACACAACAGGATCATGCTGGATTGGAACACTGATAGTAAGGTTGCCACGAATTACTTTGAAATTCAACGGAGTTCTGATGGCATGAATTATAAAACGATCGCACTCGTATTAGGCCCTGACCCGATGAAACCAAATTGCGACTGCTATGGGTGTTTTGACAAACTACCTGTAAAAAGAAATGCTAAAACATATTACAGAATTAAACACATTGACATCAACGGCACAGCACAATTCAGTCAATCCCGGGAATTGGCCGGCTCATAAAAATATTCGAACAACAACATGACAGATTATTGATCTCGTTTTCTTTGGGGGTTACAGAACCCTTTATGGTTCTTAACAATAGCCGCATTTCTATGCGGCTTTTTTGTGCATTAAAATATAACTTTTTAAACTATGTTTAAACTTCTGATTGTAAACCCCGTGCTGTGTTCCCGGGAGGATTTTAAGAAGGTGCAACACCAGGTACATTCGTTTGGAAAAATCAGGGAAGAATAGAGTGATGCTTTATTCCAACTGTTTACCCATATTAAAAGAATAGAGGCCTGGTACAGGTCTCAGCCATTAAGATTCACTTTATAAAAGAGGAAGTTAGGGGATTATGCTGGCCACCCTAAGATTTAGTTGTTGACTATTATTTCCAGATGCTGTTTGTCAGCATTGATTGCCAGTTTTTTCAGATTGCTTTCGGGCAGACCATTCAATTCAGCGATGTTTATTTTTTGACCGTTGAGAAGTACAGTACCTTTTGAATAATCTATCGTGAACTTTTTCGGACATTCATCCCTCTGATTTTTTTTAAGCTTACAAGGCGCAATGTTATCTAAATTATAATGAAATTCAAATTGGTCCAGGTGTTGTTTGGCAGACCTCTTTTTTACAGGTGCAACCGGCACCGGCGGTGTATAAATGGAAGCTACCTGGGAAGCTTTATAATAATAAGAACGTGACAAATTATTAACCACAGCCACTGCCTTGGTTAAATTGGTATCTGCCATTTCAGAAAATTTCCTGTTCAATTGCCTAACCAGGTCCTGGCGGAATGTTTCCAGCTTCCGGGTTTTTTCCCTGCTGGCCTTGCTATCTGACACTTTGGCCATTTCATTCAATGCAATCGATTTTATTTCTCCCAAAATATTATTTTGCTCTTCTTTATTTTCTGTTAACAATTGAATATTTTGCAAGTTTTGGTTGATGGCATCTTCCACACTTTTCCAGTTGGAGGATACCTCCTGCCCGTTGATATATGATTTCAATTTTTCAAAATCAACCTGCAATGACTTTCTAAAAGGCTGAACCGGGTTGAATGATTGCAGGCTGTTGATCTGCTTATTTTTTTTCAAGTTCTGTTGAACAGCGGCAAATTGCTGTTGGTGTTTATCTGTGTTGTAAAAAAATTGGGTTGCATTCATATCAGGCCCGGGCCCAACTCTTTGATTTTCGTCTACGGTCACCATAGGAGGGTCATCTTCGCTGTTGCTGTTCTCGTCAGCCTGGGTTTCAGCATTTAAATCATCTGTGTTGATGGTAACCGCGGTAATTTTCCGGGCTTTGACAGGTGATGAAATACTGTTTTGCGTTGCTGTTCCTGATGCAGCAGCTACTGCTTCATGTTTTGGCTGCCTGGCGTTGATCACCGTTGTTGGAAGATGAGTGGCATTGGTGATATGAGCAGGTTTATTTTCAGTTTTTTCGGGTGAAAGCCATGCCACTGAATAAATGATACCGGTTACCAGGATTAATGCAAGCAATTTTTGCCCATAATTGAAACCTGAATTTCTATGGTTGACTTCCATTATTCTTTGTATGCGATGCAGCAATTGTTTTTTACCCGAGGTAGCAGTCAGGGCCAGGCGAAGATGTTGCATTCTTGACTGTTCCAGCGAGAGAAGAGCAGATGCATAAGAATGCCGGTCGTATTGATACTGGATCACAAAGTCATCACATGAATTTTCTCTTTCCTTCTTGATGATCTTACACAGTAACATCACAAATGGATTGAAGAACAGGATTGTTTCAATGAGAGATATAAAAAGATTCACCAGATAGTCATTTCTCCTGATGTGGGACAATTCATGTAAGATGATCGCTTCCAGCTGCGCAACCGACAATTGATTGATCGACGCAACCGGTATGAGGATCACCGGCTTTATAAAACCGATCGTTGCAGGGATGTCTACATGATCCGAAAGCCAGATCGTGATCTTCCGCGTGATGCCAATATGGGCCGCCACTCTATCGGCGAACAACCTCCATTCAACACCTGCTTTGTGCAAACCATTTTGCTTGATGAAATAAATATGCTTGTATGAATTAAAAAGCCGCAATACCAATAACACCAGTAAAAAAAGGTAAGCAACCGATAAATATGGCAATGTGTTCAGGATCTGTTCAATAATTTTATGCCAGCTGATGAATGAAGAACTGGTTGCATGAATGGTAACTGGATCAGGTGAAGCAACGAGCAATGGTTCGGCCAAATTGGATACGAGTTTTTGAAAGAAAGTAACAAAAAACCAGGCAAACAATAAAAATAAGGATGCCGTACTGATGTTGGTTTTAAAAGTGGAGGATGCATTTTTATGAATGCTGTTTACCAATAAATAGATGCTCCATAATATCGCACCTTGCCATAAACTATTTGTGATGGCCCATCCCAGCGATTGTAAAAAAGCAGAATGTTGTAAAGCAGTCAGGTTCATACCTGTTATTTTTTAAGGTTGTCGAGATATTTTTGTATTTCATCCAACTCATCTTTCGATGCCTTTTGATTTCCCAATGCCTGTAAGACCAGCTGGGCTGACGAACCTGCAAAAAGAGTATTGATCATTTTATCTAAAAATTGTTTTTGCGTTTTTTGTTTGCTGATCGCGGGCTCATAAATGTGCGTTTTGTTGCTGTCATCTCTTTTTACCAACCCTTTCTCAAACATGATCTGTAACAATTTCAATGTAGTGGTATAACCGGAATCTTTCGTTTTTGAAAGCTCTTCATGTACTTCCCTTACAGTGGCTTTTTCTTTGTTCCATAATATTTGAAGGATCTCCAGTTCACTCTCCGTGGGTTTTAATTTTTTTATTATAGTCATAATTACGATTTTGTTCGTACTGCTAAAATACGATTTTGTTCGTAACAGCCAAATAATTTTTGATTGGTTGCTGTAATGAAGGGTAAATGGTATTGAATTGCAAAAATAAATTTTGATAAGTTGCCGGATTAAAGATCATCGTTCTTTACAGAATTGCATTACCGCTCATAAAAAACCCCGGACTTTCCCGGGGTTAACATTATAAGAATATCTGTTTACTTCCTGTGTTCTTTGATCGTAAAATCTCCCTTCCCTTCCAAATATCTGCTGTATTTCTGGTTGACCTCTTCAGGCTGTTCAACTCCATTGATGTATAAAACATTGTCGTGTATCAGCAATTCATAATTCCCCGAAGTGATGATGCCGTCATTTTTAAGACCCCCGATCAATTGTCTGACCTCAGTTTGCGACAATCCACGGGGTGCTGTTGCACGATTTGTATTGTAAGAAGTTGTGTCTGTACGAGCAGGTCCATACAAACGACTGCTGTCGCCATTTAACAGCATCAGGGTCTCAAGTTTATGATGCCTGTTCAGTAAAATTTTATCATGATGAATTTTTGCGAGGGTTGGCGCAATTACCAGCGAAACAATGCTCATCAGCTTGATCAGGATGTTCATGGAAGGTCCCGAAGTGTCTTTGAAGGGATCGCCTACTGTATCGCCAGTTACTGAAGCCTTGTGAGGTTCCGAACCTTTATAATAAGTTTCACCATTGATCACTGCACCCTTTTCGAAGGATTTTTTTGCATTGTCCCAGGCACCTCCTGCATTGTTCTGAAACATTCCAAGTAACACGCCACTCACGGTAGCACCTGCTAAAAATCCACCCAATACTTCAGGTCCAAAAATAAACCCGATGATCAATGGGGAACCCAGTGCGATGGCCCCGGGAAGCATCATTTTTTTAATGGAGGCATCTGTAGAAATGGCTACGCATTTTTCATATTCGGGTTTCCCGGTTCCTTCCATAATACCCGGTATCGTTCTAAATTGCCTGCGTACTTCTTCAACCATCGCCATAGCCGCCTCACCAACAGCACGGATGGCCAATGAAGAAAATATAAACGGGATCATTCCGCCTACAAATAAACCTGCCAGTACATCAGCCTGGTAAATATCGATCCCGTCAATTTTTGCTATTCCCACAAATGCGGCAAACAAGGCCAGTGCGGTGAGTGCCGCAGATGCGATTGCAAAACCTTTTCCACTCGCAGCTGTCGTATTTCCCACGGCATCAAGTATATCTGTTTTTTCCCGCACTTCTTTTGGCAACTCACTCATTTCTGCAATGCCGCCCGCATTGTCGGCGATAGGGCCGAAGGCGTCGATCGCCAGCTGCATTGCAGTGGTAGCCATCATTCCTGCCGCTGCAATGGCCACACCATACAAGCCTGCACACCAATATGATAAATAAATTCCGGATGCAAGCACAATGATGGGCAATAAAGTGCTTTCCATTCCTATTGCCAATCCGCCAATGATGTTGGTGGCGTGGCCTGTAGAGGATTGCTTCACTATACTCATTACCGGGCGTCTACCCATTGCCGTATAGTACTCGGTGATCAGGCTCATTAATGTACCCACGATCAGGCCCACAGCGATAGCGCCGAAAACCCCATTCTTGGTAAAGTGATGGTTTCTCAATATCATATCCGTATCGGGCAGAAGCCAGTTTACTAAAAAGAAAGAAGCGATCGCAGTCAGCACAATTGAACCCCAGTTTCCCATGTTCAGTGCTTTTTGAACAGCCGCTGTATGAAGGGGTGAATCCTCTGTGATCTTTACAAAAAAAGTTCCCACGATGGAAAATATGATTCCCATGGCAGCGATCAGCATGGGTAACAAAATAGGAGCCATCCCGCCAAACCTGTCAGCTGAAGCTGTTTCCCGCCCCAGCACCATTGTTGCAAGAACAGTAGCTACATAGCTACCAAAAAGATCAGCACCCATGCCGGCCACATCACCCACATTGTCTCCAACATTGTCTGCGATTGTTGCCGGGTTACGTGGATCATCTTCCGGAATTCCTGCCTCTACTTTGCCCACAAGGTCGGCACCCACATCGGCTGCTTTTGTATAAATTCCGCCACCTACGCGCGCAAACAATGCAATGCTTTCAGCCCCCAAACTAAAACCGGTTAATATCTCAATGGTCCTCTCCATTTCCACGCTGTCTACCGGTGAATGAGGAGCAAAAATGGATTTTAAAATAATAAACAAACCACCAAGACCAAGTACTGCCAGTCCTGCAACACCCAACCCCATCACACTTCCGCCGGTGAAAGAAACCTGCAGCGCTTTGGCGAGGCTTGTACGTGCCGCCTGTGCAGTACGAACATTTGCTTTGGTTGCCACCCTCATCCCAATGTATCCCGCTGATGCACTAAAAAAAGCACCAATGATGAACGCCACCGCAATGCTCCAGTGACTGTTTTCATTGCTCAACCCCATTACCATTAGCAGCAAAGCGCCTATGATTACGAAATAAGTGAGGATCTTCCATTCCGCCCTTAAAAAGGCCATTGCTCCTTCGGCAATATAGGTGCTGATTTCCTTCATCCTTTCATTACCCGGATCTTGCCTGGAAACCCATGCACTTTTAATAAACGTATACAACAAACCAACAATGCCCATTAACGGAACTACGTAGATCAAACTGTTCATAATATATTTAAAATTTGGGTTGCAAAAATAGGGTAAATAAGGGTAAATATTTGATTTGATTTCGGGGAGAAGTCCACGGTCCACTGTCGACAGTCCACAGCAGAATATTCTACTCAAAAACAGACAGTAGACGGTCGAAGATGCCATTATGCAGTTCACTATCGCCAGACAAAACTACAAACCATTGAAATTTAATAGGGCTGAATTGCCGTTGACTGTCGACCGTTGACAGTTGACTTGCCTGCTATCTCTTTAAACGCTTCACCCAAACAGCTGATAATATCACCAGCAATCATGGCTTCCTCTGAAAATTTCTGCGCAGCGATGTCTCCCGCAAGTCCATGTAAATAAACTCCCAGGATACAAGTGTGAAGGGAAGAATATCCCTGTGCAAGCAATCCGGTTAGTATTCCTGTAAGCACATCACCACTCCCAGCTGTAGCCATCCCCGCATTTCCGGTAGAATTGAAATGTACGCCTTTGTCAGGCCCGGCAATAAGCGTATGGTGCCCTTTTACCAGGATGTATATTTTGAGTTCTGCTGCTTTTTCGCGGGCAAGTTCCATCCTTTCAAAATCACTGATAAGCCGGTTTTTCTTTGTAGTAAACAACCTGTCGAATTCTGCAGGATGGGGGGTTAAAATACTCCCGGGGGGTGCCTCCGCAAGTAATTTTTTATTGGCCGAGAGGATATTCAGCGCATCGGCATCAATGACCATCGGCTTTTTAGTATCATTAAAAAGAGTGTGCAATAATTTATTGTGGGTAGTATGGATGCCAATCCCGGGACCTATCCCTACAGCATTAAATTTACTAAGTGAAATTGCTTTGCGTATATGTTTATCGCCATTTGTAATTGCCATGGCCTCCGGAACCGAGGTCTGTATCACCTGGTATCCTTCTTTACATACAACACATGTTAGCTTCCCCGTTCCACTTCTTAAACAGGCTTTTGCGGCCAGCACGGCTGCACCCATCATTCCATAACTCCCTGCTAACAGGCATGCATATCCGAAATTTCCCTTGTGCCCGAATGCATCCCTTGCGATATATATCTGATGTATGTTTTCGATTTCTGTGAGTTCAAAAGACGTGTTTGACTTCTGATAAAATTCCGGGTGCAGGTGTATGTCAATTACAATTATTTTTCCAAAATATTCCCTGTTCTCTGCCATCAAAAATGAAAGCTTGTATTGCTGAAAGGTGAGGGTAAAATCGGCTTTTACCACGGCTGTGGTAACCGGCGAAGAGCTTTTATCTGCAAACAAGCCACTTGGAATATCTATTGAAATGACCTTCGCTGATGACTGGTTAATGTATTGGATCAGCACGCTGGCAACTCCGCTGCAGGGTTTATTTAACCCGGTACCAAACAAGGCATCGATAACAACTTCTTTTTTTGTAATGGAAGGAAATGAGTCAGTTTCCCTGAGTACTGTTACGTTTCCGGAATGCTCCCGGAATCGTCCGAGATTGATTTTGTAATCATCGCTTCCTTCATTGTCGCCGATCACAAAAACTGAAACTGTGCAACCGTTTTGCAACAACAACCTGGCAATCGCCAGTCCATCGCCTCCATTATTACCGGTTCCGCAAAATACCAGTACGGTCCTGAAGTTATTTTGCAACAACCAATCCACGCATGCCTGGGCAGCCCGTTCCATCAGGTTGACCGATGACACGGGTTCGTGCGCAATGGTATAGTTGTCCCATTCTTTTAGCTGGGCAGCAGTGTAAATTTTCAATTTAAATGTTTAGGATGAAATTACTAAAAGTTAATTCCTTTTGAAAGTGGTTGGTTCTTTCACGCAAGATATAGTTGTAAGAAGATCCAGTGAGTTTTTGATCCTCTGTCATTTTGAATTTGGTAAAATGATTTGTAATCGTTGGCACGGTCGTCAAATGTAATTCAGACTATGAGTTTACCATTTTTCTCCGTTTTTTTTAATTTTCTTCATCATTTTTTAACTCGCTAGAAACCGTTGAAACGGTTTTGTAAGCCCACGGTTTAAACCGTGGGCTAATGTTTAATGCATTTAATGCAATGGTTTTAACCATTTGCAAAATTAACCTGGGATCATTCAAAAAGCTCGAGCTTATTTTTAGGTCTTCTTTTATCAAGCCATTTAAAATTTTTAAGAAATCTCTGGTCTTCAGGAATCTGGTTCATTGGATGCATAATGCCATGCACATCATTTACAAACTTTACCTTGTTGAGCTGGTTTTTGATAAAATACATATCAATCACATCTCCTGTAGCCCTGTTCATTCCAATGTATGCACTGTCTTTATCCTGGGCATAATAGATACTCTCAGCTTTTTGTCCCCTTACCCTCACATAGTTGATCACACCTTCCTTGAAATACCCGTTGATTGTTCTGCCGGCGATCTGGTTGTAAAAATTATTGCTGCTTTTATTGATGATCATCCCATTTTCAAAAACGTAAATCCTTTCCGCTTTTTTATTTTTTGTAAAAAGATAAATCGTATCCCCGGTAACCTGGCTTTCCCCGCTCCAGACAACAGGGTCCTGGAAGAGCCTGAATGTAGAGTCCTCTGCTGAATAAAAGAGACTGTCGCAAACACTCTGGAGGGAATCATTAAAAATTCTTACATGGTGAAAAGCCAGGAAATACCTCGTAGATGAATCTTTTTTATTGAGAGATATGATCCTGGTTTTACGGACTGTATCCATGATAACCTTTCTGCCGGTAGTACCGGAGTCAGAGGTATCAGTAATCGCCATGGAGGCAACATTTATTTTCCTCGTTGTATCTTTTACTGGTACTGGTAAAATTCTAATTTTTTCTGCTTCCATAGAATCCCTGCCCGATATAACTGGTGAATTTATTTTGGTGATTCTACCTGGTGTGTGTAGTGTTGTATCTTCTTTTACAGAATCCCTTCCCGCAACCGGTGCAGCAGGCGCATCACTTTTTTTGAGATCACGTTTTTTCTGGACAATGGAGTCGTCTTTGGATGCGCGGGTTGTAAATCCTGAAAACAAAGTATCTGCAGAAATGTAAATGCTGTCTTTTTCCTGTTGAATGATCATCACAGGTTTCTGGGTAGCCAAAAAGGAATTGTTCCTGTTGATGAATATGATATTCGCAGTTACGACCACTCCATTTGCAGAATCCCTGATAATGGCATTTCCTTCAAGCTGTGCCTGTCCCGATTTGTCTTCCATCGCAATTCGGTTTGCCTGGTATACGCGGCCACTTGTATCCTTAATTAGAGTGCGGCTTCCAAAAAAAGCATTTCCGTTCTTGAGGTCATACGTCCCTTCTGTGGTGTAAATATTCGCTTCTTTACTTTTAATATAGGTAGGACCTGTAAAGGTGACAACTTTCGAATTTGTATTATATAAAAGGGAGTCAGCTTTTATTTTATATTTTGGATCAATGAGATCAACATTCTTTTTGAACAACACGTCTTTAGTGTCTGCATAGTAAGTGCCTTCGGTGCTGGTTAGCGTAGTATTGCCGTTCACCACTTTGCCCCCATTGTGGTATTTACCGATACCCGCTTTTAGGTCATACACAAGTTCCTGCGACAACAATGTGCCTTTACCATCAGTGAGACGCACGTCTTTTTTAAGGTATGCAACCCTTTCCGAGCCTACATATTTTACATATTGGGCGTAGGTATGCAAACTATCTGCATCATTGATGTGGACATTTCCAAAGGCTTCCAGGGTATTGAGTTTCCTGTTGATGATCGCACTGTCGCAACTGAATTTTGTAGCTCCTTCCCTGAGGAGCACATTGCCTGCGATCGTTTCTATCCTTGTGAGGGAATCTATCGTTTTTTCACGCATGCTGAGCCCTCTGATGATTTCAATCACGCGCAGAGTATCGTGTGCAGGCACCTGGGCAAAACAGTAGGATTTTACAAAGAATAATAAAGTAAAAAAAAATATTTTGTACATTATCTTTTAGGATGCATGGATGAATCGCGCTTTGAAGGCGCTTTCAACGTATCATCCAGGAGAGGGGCAGTAATATAATCACCCTTGTCTTTTTTGCCAAACACCGAAATGGTAAGATAACGTTTCGGGTGAACCCTTATGTCATCCAGTAATATATTCAGCTTGTTAGCGGTGCTGGTAAGGTTATCATACATTTTAGTATCGTTCAGCAACAATCCGAGCGATCCGCTTGAACTATTGATTTTTGATATGCCTGCCTTCAGGTTGTTAACGGTGGTGTCAAGTGTGCTGAGGGTTTTCTGAAAGTTCAGGTTTGCAAAATTGGCGGACGCTTTTTCCGCGCTTGTCATGATGTTGTTCAGTTTTGCATTGTTGCTGTTTAGGTTATCGGTAAATGCATTTACATTTCCCAGTGACTTTGCAAGAGCGCCGTTTTCACTGTTCAACAGGGTTTGTAATGATCCTGCTGACATGGCAAAAGAGGCGGTCACCGTATTCAGGTTCTGCATGATGGCCTTCACATTATTTTTTGTATTGGCATCAAATACATAGGCAACGATGTGCAAAACAGAATCCAGCGATTTTACCGCATTCCTTACTTCATACAAAACGGGGTTGAGTATTTTTAAGGCTTCCTCAAATGCGCTGCCACTCAGGGTGGTGATAAGGGTATCTCCATTTTTCAGGTAAGATGCAGAATTGCCCAATTTGATTTCCAAGGCGGTTGTGCTGAGTGGGCTGGGATTGATCACCGCCAGGGAATTATCGGGTATGTTGATGTCCTTGGTAAGGTGAATGGTGACTAAAATCTCTTTCAGGTCTTTACCCCCGTCCAAACTCGAAACTGTACCTACCTGGAGACCATTGATAACTACAGGGTTAGAATTGGTAAGCCCGTGCACGTCTTCAAATTTTGCAAATACGTGTGTTTCCTTTTTGAAAAGGTTTTTGCCTTTTAAAAAATTGAAACCCAGGATCAGCAATCCAATTCCTGCCACTGCCAGTATGCCTATTTTGGTTTCATTGTTAATTTTCATCAGATCTTTATTATTAAATTGGTATGAGCTTTTTCAACTTTGTGTTGAAATGAATTGCCTCTTTTATATCTTGCGAAAATAAGCTTTCGGCGGTGATTTACAATACCGGGAAACAAATCAGGATGTCAGTGAGATGTTGGCTTGCTTTCGTTTATTCATGACCGTTGTAGCTAAAAAGATTATTTGGAAGAATTTACATCCGGTGTGGATTGTAAAATTTTAGGATTTTCTACCTGCTCCTTATACGTTTTTAAAGCTTTTGTAATGGCTTCAGCAATTTCCTGCTGACCTTTGTCGCTGTTAAGATAGCGTTCATCTTCAGGGTTGGCTATGAAACCTGTTTCCACAAGGACCGCCGGCATTTGTGTTGCTTGTAATACCCAGATCCCCTTCTGCCGCTGATGAACGCCGAGGTCGATCCTACCCATGTCGTTGATAGACTCCTGGATGGTAGAAGCAAGCTTGTAACTCTTCTTAAAATAAAGTTGGGTATAGAGCAGAGCATTTGCTTTCCACTCAGGACTGTCATAGTTAATGTCAAGGGCGCTGTCATTTTCATCAGGGGTAAGCAGAAGATCACTGTTTTCCAGGGCTTTCAGCTTTGCATCCGTCTTGTGTGAAGCAAAGATCCAGGTGCTTGTTCCTTTGCGCATGGTGGGTATTTTGAAATACTGTTTAATGGCTACCTGCCGGGTATGCGGAGTTACAATTTTCTTTTTCTTTTTTCCCTTTCCTGTATACCGGGTGGTGGTGTATGTTTCAGTTCTGTATCCAAGGATGCGAGATCCTGTTTGCAAAGTCACTGCATCTGCGTGTATGCAAACAAAAAGGTCACCCCGGTTGGCATTTGCGATTTGTGCTTTCTCCCTGGGATTCTGGTAGATGTCTGTTGTCCTGGTTGGAATGATGGCAGTGCCAGGCAATTGTTTTTTTAATTCTGCGACCAGCTTCAGGGAAATAGCAAGGGTAATATTTTTTTCAAGTGAGCCCAAAGTACCTTCGTACTCACCATGTGCACCTGCATCAGTGCCGCCATGACCAGCGTCAACAATGATCGTCCTGATTTTTTTTGGTTGTTGCGCGAAGAGTGTTGGTGCGTAGAACAATATGGCAATAACGATCAATACAACTTTGAATCTTGCTTGTAAATTCTGCATTTACTGACAGGGATTTATTGGGTTTTGTTACATTTCAGAAAATCAATCTTCACAAAATATTAATGCGATTATACATATTTTTGTTGTCTTCTGCCCATGTACAACGCAAACAAAGTTAGCTCAAAATATATTTTAGCATTTCTTTTCACCAGCTTCATCTTTACATTCACGGTTCAAAGTAAGAATAACAAACATCATCCGGGTTTATTTCACAATTTTTTAACTGCAACAGATACCATCCCGCCGGCAAAAAAAATCCGGTTTTCTCCCGGAATAAAAAACTCCATGCAAATAGATAAATTGCCGAAAGTGGTTCCTCTGCAAACCCTTCCTGATTCTTCCGGCATCAATGATACCATTCCTCTTTCTCTTAAGGTAAAAAAAAATGTAGCTGATTCTTTTTCAACAACCACCGATACCATTGGTCTCAAATTTTCAAAGGACAGCCTTGATGCCCCCATTGTATATGAAGCGGAAGACTCCATGGTGCTTGATGTGCCCACCAAAAAAATAACTTTGTATGGCAAAAAATCAAACACACAATACAAAGACAATGATCTGAGTGCACCCGTAATAGAGGTGGATCAGCAAACAGGAAACATTGCAGCCTTCATAAAAAGGGACAGCACGGGAAAAGTGATTTCGATGCCTACTTTCAAACAAGGTGATTTTTTATCGCAAAGCGATTCGATCAGGTTCAATTTAAAAAGCAGGAAAGGAATTACAAAGAGTGCGTACACCCAGCAAGGAGAAATGTTCGTATATGGTGAAACGATTAAAAAAATTGACAACAATGTTTTTTATGTAAAGCGTGCAAGGTTTACTACTTGCAATTTGGATACACCTCACTTTGCATTTGTAAGCAACAGAATTAAATTCATCAACAAAAAGGTCGCAATCAGCGGACCTGTGCATCCAGAATTCGAAGGGGTTCCCATTCCGATTTATTTGCCGTTTGGTATTTATCCCTTGAACCAGGGAAGGCACTCGGGTTTTTTGCAACCATCCTTCACAGCAAACGAACAACTGGGTCTTGGCCTTGAACAATTGGGGTATTATAAAATACTAAGCGATTACTGGGATATTATTCTGCGCGGCAATGTTTATTCATACGGGGGATGGACTGCCAACATCAACCCAAGGTACATGAAGCGATACCGTTACCGGGGCAACATTTCTTTTGACGTGCAGAGCTTTAAGTACAATTTTAAAGGTGACCCTGATTATGCCAAAAACAAAAGTTATCACCTTACCTGGAGCCATTCAGCAGACACAAAGGCAAGACCGGGGGTTAATTTCAGCGCCAATGTGAATGCCGGAAGCAGCAGTTTCAATTCATTTGTACCCAACAATCCCTACAAAAATTTCAGCAACCAGCTCAATTCTTCAATCGTATATTCTAAAACATGGAAAGACAAGCCTTTTAACCTGACCGTGAGTGCCAATCATAACCAAAACACTTTACAGAAGCTCATCAATGTGAATTTACCCGATGTTGCTTTCAATGTAAATACCCTCTACCCGCTCAGGAAAAAGGAATTTGTGGGAACACCTAAATGGTATGAGAACCTGGGCTTCGCTTATAACGGAAATGCAAAGAGCCTTTTCTCTTTTTATGATACAGCCAAGAATATTTTCAGGCATATTGTAGATACATTTCAATATGGTGCGCACCACTCAATTCCCATCACCCTTTCCTTGCCGCAGCTGGGAGCTTTCCAGGTAGGACCGAGCATCAGTTATGAAGAAACCTGGTACCAGAGAAAGTTCATCAGGAGCTGGGACGAATCGAAACAAAAGGTTGATTCATCTTTTAGCAAAGGATTTTTCACTGCCCGGCAAATGTCTTTTGGCCTGGGAATTTCTACCCGCATATTCGGATTGTACGGGGCACGAAGGCCAGGTGCGAAAGTGCAGGCCATCCGTCACGAGATACGGCCCACGCTGAGCTTTAATTACAAGCCGGACTTTAATAAAAATAATTATTATTTCACACAGATCGATACTTCCAAACGCACAGCTCAGTTTTCTGTTTTCGATGGAAATATCTTTTCACCTTATTCTCCAGGCAAATTCGGCGGCATCAGTTTTGGTATTGATAACAATTTACAGATGAAGGTGCGCAATAAAAAAGACACCGGTGAAAATGCACTTAAAAAAGTGACCCTCATCGATGGACTGAGCATTAATGGCAGCTATAACATGGTGGTGGATTCTTTTAATTTCAGCACGTTTGATGTGGGCTTTCGCAGCAATTTGTTCAATAAGATCAATGTAACAGCAGGTGCCCTCCTTGATCCATACGAAGTAGATGACAGGGGAAACAGGCGAAATGTACTGGTTTGGAAAAGAAACCCACTGTCAATCGGAAGGCTTACCAGCGGGCACATTTCGGTTTCCAGCCAGTTCCAGGGAGGGAATAAAAATCAACAAAAAACACAAAAGCCTGAATTAAGAACCAATGATTACCCGGCAGAAACCGGGTATTCCAATGATGAATATTTAAATGAACTTTCATATATCAGGAACAACCCCGGGGAGTTCGCAGATTTCAACATTCCATGGTCTGTCAATTTTTCTTATGCCCTCCGGTTTGCAAAGGTTTTCAGATCCGATTACAGTGGCTTCACCACACAATTCCAGCAAGACCTGAATTTGGGAGGTTCCCTGAACCTTACACCCAAATGGCAAATATCAGGAAATGGCTCTTATAATATTACCCAAAAACAATTGGGTCTCGTTACTACTTCAATTTCAAGGGAGATGCATTGCTGGCAGATGTCTATCAGCTTATCTCCCGTAGGAAGATATCGTTACTTCAGCATCAGCATCAGCCCCAAATCTGCCCTCCTCCGCGATCTGCGAATCAACCGTACGCGTTATTTTTATGATGGATTGTGAGCCAGGTAATAATCCCACATCAGTTCATGGCATTTTCTTTTCAGGTCATCTGCCGTTTCATGGTTCTCTACTTCAACAGGCGGCAGAAAGTGTACTTCTGCAGGCGTTGGCCAAAAGAAAAAAACTTTATCGGCCGGCATGGCTTTTTTCGTATTCAAAATGATCGCAGGTAAAATTGCTTTTTTTGTTTCGTACGCCAGTTTGAATGCCCCGTTGTGAAATTCTTTCAGGGGTTGTGTGGTTTTATTCCGGGTACCTTCCGGATAGATGCACATGTGCATACCCGCGTTCAACACCTCGATCATGCTTTTAAAACTTAAACTCCGGCTGTTCTTGTCTTTCCTGTTAACAAGGATCGAACCTGTTTTATAAACGTACCCGAACAAAGGGATTTTCGCCAGCTCACTTTTAGCGATGGTTTTATTTGCACCCGGGATAAATGGGGTGATGACCAGGATATCCATAAGCGAATTGTGGTTACAGATAATGATATAATTTTTATCCTTCTCAAAATTGTCAACACCCCTTATCGTGATACTGCTCCCGATGAGAAAAAAATAAATCCTGATCCATACCCTGGAAATTTTTAAAAATATGGCTGTTCTTTCAGGATCTTTGTACCCACTGATGGCCCATGTGATCAGGCCGATCGGGACAAGCGTGATGATAAAAATCAACGCTGCCCACAAAGCAAATACTCTTCCCAAAATTTCTTTAATGATTTTCATTTTTTGTGTTCAGTCAATTTTCCAATCGATGGGATCAATTTTGTTTTGCATAAGCAATTCATTTGTTTTTGAAAAATGCCGGCAACCAAAAAAACCTTTGTCTGCACTGAAAGGAGAGGGATGTGCCGCTTTCAGCACGTGATGCCTGGTTTCATCGATGAGGACCTGTTTATCTTGTGCATACTTCCCCCATAATAAAAAGACGACATCTTTTTTCTCCTGTGAAATTTTTCTGATAACCGCATCGGTGAATTCTGTCCATCCAATTTTGCTGTGGCTCCCGGGTTCATTTTGACGTACTGTCAGGCTTGCGTTCAAAAGCAATATACCCTGATCAGCCCATTTTTCAAGATTGCCGCTTTCAGGAATTGGCAGCATCAGGTCTGTCTTTAATTCCTTGTAAATATTCAGCAATGAAGGCGGCTTTGATATCCCATAAGGTACTGAAAAACTTAACCCATGTGCCTGCCCTTTATTGTGATATGGATCCTGTCCAAGCAACACTACTTTCACATTTTGAAAACGTGTTCTATCAAAAGCGCTGAAAATGAGAGGTCCGGAAGGATAAATGGTTTTTCCAGCTGCCTTTTCAGCTTTGATAAAAGTAACGATGTGCCCGAAATAATTTTTTTTGAATTCATCTTTCAAAATTTCTTTCCATCCTTCCTCGATCTTTACTTCCATCGGTAATGTTTATATAAAATTATAAAGCCGGCCTTTAATCATCAGTCAATTCAACCTATTTAAATCCGGATTGTACAATACACCAATCACCCAATGATAATGGACTCAATGACTGAACTGAAAATTAATCAGTTGCGGTCATTTTTCTCAGGAAATAAACCGTTTTTCCTTTTTTCCATTTCAGTTGCAATGAACTTTCCATCGCAATTGTCCGTACTTAGTTTCTCAATGATGTTCTGGTAACTCTGCGTATCCCTGTTCTGACTGAGTTTGAAAACATGATGCAGTTCATTGATTTCAATTTCAAAGGCTACAATGGCTTTCATTAATTTTTCTTTATAATCATGTGACAAATTTTCAAAAACGGTGCTTGAGCTTTTGTCATTGTTTTCAAAATGAAGCGATGTTTTCTTCAATACATCCTCGAGCCCCTTTTCGTCCAGGAACCGGATGGTTCCCCGCGCATGAACGCTCATATAATTCCATGTGGATGCCTGGTGCGGATCATTGTACCAGGTAGCGCTTACATATGTATGCGGTGACGTGAAAACAACCAGCACATTTGAATTTTCGGTAAATGCCTTGTGATGATCCGTGTTTTTCATGATATGACCCCGCAGAATCCTTTTACCATTTTCTTCTTCAATAAATACCGGCACCTGAGTTGCAACGGGCTCGTAACCCATGGTACAGCCTGTTACAAAGGCAAATGGATGAGCATGAATAAATTCAAGGATCACCTTTTCGTCGGTATCTTTAAAATAGGGGAGATTATACATAAATTTTGATTTGTTAAGTAATATAAAACTACTCAATAAAATTATCCTGAAATACGGTCACAAAGGCTGCATGATAAAAGGTAGAAAACTGCTTGAAAAAATAACAGGGCAGGTTTGTGGGGAGAAGAGCGCACGATCAAAACTCCGGATGGCGTGAAATAAGCCTGTTTGTAAAAAGGGATGTTTAAATCTTCATGGTGACCCCGGAACGACTCGAACGTTCGGCCCACAGCTTAGAAGGCTGTTGCTCTATCCACTGAGCTACGGGGCCCGGTTTTTTGCAAATATATACAAAGCGATACAGAAACGTTTTAAGGGCATCGCCAGACAAATTTACATTGAAGACAAAATTTTTTAATGGAACAATTTTTGTTAGTACCTTCGCATCGCTAAATAAGCGTTAATGTTATTATCATTTTGATAATGATTAAAATTTTTTAACATAAAATACACACGTATGAAACAAAAACTAACTATTTGGGCTTTATTGTTTTTTGCCGCTTCGGGATCTTTTGCACAGCGATTTTCTTCGCCAATAAAGCCTTCACTGGTAGGTTTTCACTACACTCTTGTGGATTATAATTCTCCTGCGAGAATTGACAGCACTTCACTGAGTGACGTTTTTAAACAGGGAGATATTTTTAAACCATTGAAACAATCTTCTGGTTTTACCATTTCTTATTGGAAAGGCCTTACAAAGAATTTTGATTTCTCAGCGAAAATCAATGGAATATTTTATGATTACGCTCTCAATAATGATCCAACCGGAAGACCTTATGACAATGAATTTGGTGCCGAACTGGAAGCTGACATAAATATTCATCCTTTGAGCGATGCTCACTTCTTTCAGCCATTCATCACAGCTGGAATTGGTGGCGGTCATTATACCAATAAATTTGGTGGCTATGTACCAGTTGGCCTGGGATTTCAATTCAACATCAGGAGTACGGCATACATCTTTTTAGAAAACCAGTACAGGTTCTCTTTAACCAAGGATGTTTTTCCTAATAACCTTTTACACTCATTGGGCATCGCAGTAAATATTACCCGCGAAAAACCGGCAGCTCCGCCACCGGTGCAAATGCCAATAGTACAGGACAGGGATGGTGACGGCATTGCGGATGATGTGGATGCTTGTCCTGACCAGGCTGGCCCTGCTTCTTTGAATGGATGCCCGGACAGAGATGGTGATGGCATAGCTGATAAAGATGATAAATGCCCTGATGTGGCTGGTATTGCAAAATATGATGGTTGCCCGATTCCTGATACTGACAAAGACGGCATCAACGATGAAGAAGACAAGTGCCCAACAGTTCCGGGTGTGGCCCGTTACCAGGGTTGTCCGATTCCTGATACAGACGGTGATGGTGTAAATGATGAAGAAGATAAATGTCCAAACGAAGCAGGACCTGCCACCAACTTTGGTTGTCCTGAAATCAAACCAGAGATTATCGAGCAAGTAAATGTTGC
>JBDUCQ010000222.1:0-2807 GCA_040003385.1 Ginsengibacter sp.
TCAGCAGACAGGGTTTCTACTTTTATTTCACCGCTGTGTGCTTTTATAATATCATAGCTCAATGATAACCCCAGTCCTGTTCCCTGCCCGGCTGGTTTCGTGGTAAAGAAGGGTTGAAAGATTTTATCCAAAGCTTTTTGTGGAATACCGTTGCCGTTATCTGCAACCCTTATTTCTACCTGGTCTCCATTTTTTTTTGTGCTCACTGAAATTGTTGGGTCGTATGGCTTGTCGATAGATCCTTTACCCTGTTCGTCTTCGCTAAAATGATTATGGGCTAACGCAGTTTTCTTCTTTTCGTTCACTGCATAAAAAGCATTGGTGTATAAATTCAAGAGTACCCGTCCAATATCCTGTGGAATGATATTTATTTTCCCGAGAGAAGGGTCAAATTCAGTTTGTAATGTTGTATTGAACAATGGGTCTGTCGTTTTAATATTATGGTAGGTCAATTTGAGATATTCATCACAGAGGGCATTTATATCAGTTAAGTCTTTTACTCCACTTATACCTGCACTGTGCAGCAACATGCCCTTTACAATACCATCTGCTCTTTTGCCGTGGTAATTAATTTTTTCTTCGTTTGACTGAATATCGTCTGCAATTGCTTCTACTTCAATCATATTTCCTTTTGCAATTTCATTTTTCATTTCACCGATCAATTCTGTATTCACTTCTGAAAAGTTATTTACAAAGTTCAACGGGTTTTGAATTTCATGTGCGATACCTGCTGTGAGTTCACCTAATGAAGCCATTTTTTCTGACTGGATGAGTTGCCTTTGAGTGGCTTTTAATTCCGCCAGGGCGTTCTCTGCCCTGCTCTTTTCCTCTTTGAGGTTTTGCAAATCTATCCTGGCCTGCGTGAGGTCTTTGAACCGTGAATAGGCAAGAGAAAAAACAGAAGCTACCCGCTTCAGCAAGTCCCAACTCTCCTCCGAAATAAGACTTGCGGAAGACTGGCCGATCGCACCATTAGAAAATTTGAAAAGATGATATGATTTGTCAATGGTTTCATCGCCATAATTCCGGAATGAAGGACACCTGGCTTCACAGTAGCGAATCCATTCTTTGAGGTGATCTTCTGTCATGCCAATCGACGTCTGTTTGACATCCGAATTACAAAATTGCAGGATTTCACGACCTGCCCACGTATCGTCCAGGTCAATTTCAAATTTGTTGTTTACTATTTTGTTCCCGGGTGTACGGAAATCTCTTAGTGCAAACCAGTATTCCGATTTGTGGGAGTTTTTATCATAAATATAAATGTCGCAAGTCTCCAGCTCGTCCATATTCAGCATACCCATCTCATTCCGGAACGCGAATACTACGTCTTTCAACTCTTCGGGTTGGTGCATAGCCTGTGCCCTGGCGCGAACCCGCTCCAACGCGGATTCAATTTGTGCTTCCCTGGCACTTGATTCTGCCTTCTGCAAATCAAGGAAGCGAGTGTAGATCAATCCAAATACCTGTGCAAAGCGGATCGTGATCGTACATTGCTCATCGGCGAGTGGCTCTTTTGTGACCACATTGATGGTACCACCGGAAAAAAAGAAGGAATAAAAATATTCTGTTTCATTGAATACCTGCTGCTTGGGTACCGAAAGGTAGGTAGACATGGTCTGATAATAGTTCCTGACTTCATGCCCGGAAAGTATCGTGAGAGCGTATGGTTTATTGTCCTGCCTGGCCGGAAGAATATTTTCGAATACAGGATGAATATGTAAATTAAAGTAGTAGAGCATCCGGATCATTTCGCCGGTCTCCGCATAACTCGTTAACCATAATTCCATGGCTTCGTTTGGGTCGTCAAAAATCCCAACGGCCGTCAAAAGAGCATTAATCCCTACTTTGTTCAATTGTTGAAAGAGAACCGCAGATGATTCGGCGAGTTCAGAACTGGATCGCATAGCACCTGCCCTGAGCCTGACATCATCCAGGGCATCTTCCATTTCAAGTTGCCTTTTGCCACGTTCCAGTTCAATAGCCTGGTCGGCCAGTTGTTTTTTCATACTGGCGTTTTCTTCCACTAGCTTTCCCTGCTGCTGGCTATCCATACCTCCAATTTAAATAATTGCAAGGATTACACTGGATTAATTTTCAAGGTTGGGCATAAGCTCCTTCCACTTCCCTGAACAGAGCGGGTTTAAATAGATCCGGCTGGTAAGCGTTAGGATTCTGCAGTCGACAGGTCAATAATATTTGATATTTCAGTGATACAGTTTGCCGGGAATCCACCCAGGCGTGCATGCTCACGGATCAGTTCTTCGCTTGGGGCAAGGTAAATACAATAGATCTTATCTCCTGCCACATAGCTATGGATCCATTGAATTTCGGAGCCAAGGATGCACAATACTTCTTTTGACTTTTGAGAAATACTCTTCAAACTTTCAGCGGAAAGTTTTCCAGCACCCTGTATCTGCCTTTCAATAATAAATTTTGGCATAACTATTTATTTTGATTGATATAATTTATTTACCAGTGCTAAAAATACCAATGTTATTTTTCCAATCCGGTGTTTGCTTTAAAAAATGCACGGTAATCCATAGAAATTTTTAGTTGATCAAGTTAGCGCTTTTATTTTGTGATTGATCGGTTTTGATCTTACCTGCCTAAGCTGGCAAAATAACAATAAATTCCGTTCCATCATTTTCCCTGGTTTCAACTTTTATTTCACCGCCCTGGGCTTTTACAATATCGTAACTCAAACTCAATCCTAAACCTGTTCCCTGTCCCGTGGGTTTTGTAGTAAAAAAGGGTTGAAAAATTTTTTCCAATACTTTTTGAGGAATGCCATTACCGTTATCCTG
>JBDUCQ010000223.1:0-2792 GCA_040003385.1 Ginsengibacter sp.
ATATCTACCTGGCTCAAAGAAAAGTGAGATTTACATTTTCCATCCTTATCAGCATCAAATTCATTCAAAACGTATTCCACTGCTTTTTTGATCTTTTCCTTTGGAAGTATAACGCCGAAACGGCGCTTGTTCATCATTGCCCAGATGAGCCATTCAATGGTAGCTTCATTATCCTTTGCTTCAACCGAACCCATCAGTGGTGTGATAATAGTTCCTATACCCCCTTTGGACGTTTGTGTTTTACCCCATTGCTCCCAAATACTAAGGTTCAGCTCTTTATTATAAGATGCGATGGTGGAAAAATAAGAATCCCTATTGTACATATCCGGTGCATAATTCATATTAGGCACGTTAAAAGGTGTAAGATCATTCACACCGGTAATCCACGTGAGCATCTTAAAATTGCCGTACAACATTTTTTCGATCAGTGTTCCTTTAAAACCCATGGCTTCGGCTAACCGTGACTGTGAGGATATCATAAATTGCTGATGCGATTTCCAGGGTTCTACAAAAATGTAGTTGGTTTTAACCACTTTTTTACCAATTGGAAGGATATTGTAAGGTTCCTGCCGTGGCTGATGTTCAATAAACTGCAGGTCTTTTATTTGAAGCTGGCATTCCTTCCCGGAGGCAGTACCTATGAACATTGATACACTGTCATTTTCCATATAAGGAACTAAAATGCTTCCTTTAAATAATGTCCATTCACTTTCCACCGCAGGAAAATTATCAATATACTTAACCCCATCTTCAAGCTCAATGGTTTTATGCCCATCCTTAATTCTGAAAAGCTTTAATGCCACAGGCGTATTTCCTTTACACCAAAATGAAATCGTATATATCCTTTGATCTTTGAATGGAGCAACAAATTCTATTCCGGCCCTGCCCCCGGGATGGCCTTTTATTGAAATAAGCCCGTTGTCTTTTTCCACTTCTGCATTTCCTTCCTTTTGAAAATCGCCAGGCATTTTTAAGACCGTATCCTTACCTGCATCCAGGTTTAGCATTTCACCAAAGGTTTGCCTGATGAAATGATTATTTTGTGCTCTTTCCGTTAAACCTGAAACTGAAAATAAGTTAGCATCCGGTAACCTGCGCATACCAACAAAACCACCTCCGCGCCCGCTAAACCGGCGTCGTGTATTTCTTGTATATTCATTTTTATAGCCTGCATCCGTTAAGAATCCTACTACTTTATTACCCGGGGTAATAAATCCTGCTGAAGGAAACATTTCATGTACCATCCCACCGGGAAAACTGTCGTATTCAAAGGTCACATATCTCTGAGGTGTTTCTGCAGGCCTTGCTGTCTGTTGCATTATATACATCATTCCAGGCATTGAAGGCTGAAATAGTTCGATTTTTTTTTTGATGATATTTTCAGTTACCATTTCATAGGTGACTGATACAGACAGGTTGGCGTCAAACTCTGGTATGTAGGATGTTCCTTGTAATTTTATACGCTTCTCATTACCTGACCAGTCAAGGCCTTTCCAATGCTGAAGATGGGCCTGGGCGCTCAGGTCATAGTTGAACAAGTGTAGGGAAAACTCTTCAGTATTGGTAACCAATAGTTGATTGCCATCATAAATATCAACATGAAAACCCGACTCTTTATCTCCTGCAACTTTTAAACGCAATTGCTGCCCATAGAGAATTGAATTACAGAAAATCGATACACAGGTCACTAAAAAATAAAGCATGGCTTTCTTAAATGACATACGATCCGATTTGCAGCCTAAAAATAAGGCTATGCAATCGTTTGGGGGGAAATTTGTTGATCACAAGAATGATGTTGTTTGTTTACCTTAATCCGCTGTTCATTGACGCTCGTTAACACTTACTTCCAAAATTAAATATTCTTGCAACCTAAAGTTTGAACTAAAAATCAAAACTGCCTGCCGAAGGTGAAGAGAACAAAAAAAAGATAAGGTAAACAGTTAGAGAATTAAATAAAAAACAAAAAAAACATTATTTATGATTGAATCGCCTTTGATTGATCCCATAAAGTATTCTGTCAATAAGATCGCAAAGATTGCCGGAATATTATACCTGCTTATCATAGTTGTTGGCGTTTTCGCGGAACTATCAAGGGGGAAACTTGTTGTGTCAGGTGATGCGACTGCTACAGCGAATAATATTATGGCTTCCCAACTGAAGTGGCGTTTGGGCATTTGGGCGGATCTATTCATGCACTTATGTGATATTCCATTGATGCTGATCTTTTATTTTTTGCTGAAGCCTGTACATAAAAATCTCGCGTTACTTGCCATGTTGTTCACCTTGATACAAACAGCTGTAATGGTATCTACAAAATTAAACCTGTTCATGCCGATATTTCTATCCAGCAATGCAGATTATCTAAAGGCATTTGAACCAGGCCAGCTAAATGCTTTGATGTATCTCTCTATTAAGTCGGATGGATTTGGTTTTGGTATTGGGCTTCTTTTTTTCGGATTTACCTGCATCGTGAATGGATTCCTGATCATCAGGTCGTCCTATTTGCCAAAGACCCTTGGAGTGATGCTACAAATTGCAGGCTTATGCTATCTGGTCAACAGTTTTGCACTGATCCTTGGGCCTGAATTTGAGAAAATAATATCCCCCGCAATCCTGCTTCCCTGCTTTGTTGGTGAATTGTCACTTTGCCTCTGGTTGCTTATAAAGGGTGTGAACACTGCGAAGTGGAACAAGCAGGTAAATTAATAAGATGGTAACGAAGGAATGTAATTCGAGCCTTGGGAACAGGTAAGTCTTTCCAACTGCATTCTATAATGTGGCCTCGCCAGGAA
>JBDUCQ010000023.1:0-29703 GCA_040003385.1 Ginsengibacter sp.
ACCATTCCTCTTTTCATCATCGTCACCATCTCCATCCCTGTTCCGGCGATTCCTTCCATTATTATAGCCGGCTGGTGTTTCTGCAATTTGAACCCGTCCATTGTTCCTTACCTGGATAGTGGCATCATATCCCTGCCGCAGAATAAAAGTGGAAGAATAGACCGGCATATTACTGCGTGTCTGGTTGCCGTAACGATTATTGTTGTTTTCATTGTATACCTGCAGACTGTGCTGGCCGGTTTGCAATTGGAAGGTAACCGCAGTGCCAGCTGCTGAAGAAGTGCGGGTATTATTCCAACGGCCATTGTCGCTCTTATCTGATGTATAACTCCTGCCATCAATTACCACCTGGTAAGTTTGGCCATAACGGTTGCCATTGCCATCGAATGTAATAATTACATTTTGTGCAGATTGTGCCTGGCGGTATTGTGCAAACAGGGGTGCAACAAATAACGAACTGATTAAAAATGTGATGAGTGTTTTCATACTTTTTGCTTGATGCATGTTTAACTTTTAAGAATGTATTATTCTATTAGTTAGACGATATTCCATCATAAAGTACAGCGCCTGATTTATACTTTTAATCTTTCTTAACAGATAATAAATGCATAAAATCAGGTACTTAAAATATAGTAACTATAACATTTAGGAGTAGTTTGTTTATTTACTAATATGGATTTTTTTAAGATCCTGCATCTAATTAAGAAATCTTAAGTATGAACAGATTAAAAATTTGTATTACAAATATGCTGTTGCTAATTTCCATAGCCACTTTTTCTCAAATCAAGAAACATCGTTTACCTCCACCTCCTTCTGAGATAAAAACAAAGCAACCGACGGAAGCTCTTGATACTCCATTACCACCTAAGTTGTTAATATATGGATATCCAGCCACAAGAAATGGCAAAAATGTATGGGTTATGAAACCTCGACCCCTTAAACCAGCCATTCCTCCTCCGCCACCACAACGCAAAAAAGATTAAAATTCGGCTGTTTTATTGCAGCCTTTAAAATATCAGAAGAAATTATTTTGCTGTTAATATCTTATAAGTAATTCTTTCCGCAGAAACTTTCAATAACACTTTCAAATTTTAGTACTACCGAAAATTTACGGTTCTTATATCTGTATTCAACTTTCTGGGAAAATCTTTCGGTATCTGAAATAATGCAATTGAAAAGCAGGAAGATTAAATGTAAAAAGCCCCGAAATCGGGGCTTTAAAAGTAGTGAATGTGACTGCAAATTTATTTTTTATCCTCCCGGATATCTTTCCAGTCTTCATGCCTTTCTTTCCTGCCGCGATGGATATCATGCGTATCACTCCTGATATCTTTTTTATCTGCATAGATGTCCTTTTTGTCGGATTTTATATCATGGTAATCACTTTTCAAATCCTTCCTGTCGCTTTTAAATTCTTCTTTGTCACCGGAAAGCCTGTCTTGTTTTAACTCACCCTTATCTTCTTTTATATCCCGCCAATCTTTGTGCAAATCGTTTTTGTCGCTTTTCAATTCTTTGTGATCTTGCCAAACATCACGTTTGTCTGAACGGATATCACGGGTATCCATACGAATATCCCTGCGGTCATTCCGGGTGTCATGGTTGTACATCACCACAGGCCTGGATACGGGTGAAGCCCATCTTTTTTGAGCTCCGGCTGTAACTGCACTTAATAGCGCGAGCACTGCCAGGAAATAATTTTTAATTTTCATAACGTAAGATTTTATTTTTTAAGATTTTATTTACATACCTGAGACTTGAAAAGTTAGAGTGGGTTTAACAGCTACAGTTTTATTTTTACAGACCCTGTGAAAAATCAGTATTCCCTGCATCTTATTTATTTTCCATACAACCCATTCAGCCTGTTCATTATCTTTAAATAAAAAAATCGATGAGGGTAAACTTCTCCTGTTGGCATTTTGTAGTGATCTTCATAGCTGCATTTTTTTCTTTTGATCTTGCCAAGTCGCAAGGAACTGCGGGCACATTCAGCGATCAATGGAAAAAAGTGAATGACCTGGTGTCAAAAAAACTTCCAAAAAGTGCTCTCAAAGAGGTTGAGCAGATTTATTTTATTGCTAAAAAGCAAAATAATGATCCCCAGGTCATTAAGGCACTGCTCTACAGGGCTACATTAATGGAGAACGTGGAAGAAGATGCCAGCCTGGATGGCATTGCACTTGTTGAAAAAGAAATTACAGAATCAAAGGAACCTTCAAGGTCAATTTTATCATGCATAGCAGCAGGGATGTATTGGAATTTTTACATGCAGAACCGGTTTAAACTTTATAACAGAACAAAAACAGGCACCGGGAATTTCAGTAAGAATGATATACAAACGTGGAGCATCAATGACTTTCACAAAAAAATCGGTGAGCTTTACCTTTCCTCAGTGCGTGAAGAAAAGTTACTGCAACGAACAGCGATCGCACAGTTTGAACCAATTGTAGCCAAAGGAAATGCAAGATACCTCAGGCCAACCCTGTATGACCTGCTGGCCCACCGCGCTCTTGAATATTTCAAAAATGATGAAAGAGATGTCAGCCGGCCCGCATATGCATTTGAAATAAAAGATGCAATGGCATTTGGAAGCGCACAGGATTTCGCTTCACACAAATTTGTAAATAAAGATTCATCTTCACTGCATTACCAGGCATTGTTAATTTTTCAAAAGCTGCTTGCATTTCATATCGATGGTACAAAGCCGGATGCCCTGATTGATGCTGACATTGAAAGGATCAATTTTGTAAAACAATACGGGGTAATGCCAGGCAAGACCGAATTGTATATAAATGCGCTGCAGAATATTTTATCATCCTATAAAAATAATGATGCATCAGCACAGGCTGGTTACCTGGTTGCGCAGGAAATTTTTGACCAGTCATCTGCCAATGATGCAAATTTGGCGGCAAAAGAAACCAGGTATACAATCGTAGATGCAAAAAAAATAACAGAAGAAATTATACGTAATTATCCTGGAAGTGAAGGTGGGATCAATGCAAAAAATCTTTTGAACCAGGTATTGCACAAGGATTTGAATCTCACATCTGAAAAAGTAAATATCCCTGGTGAGCCCTTCAGGTCATTGGTAAGCTATAAAAATCTCACTTCAATAAATTTAAGGATCCTTGCTATTTCTCCCCTTTTAAAAAAGCTGCTTGAAAATAATAACGGGGATGATCAACTGTGGAAAAACCTGACTTCGGAAAAGTACATTAGAAGCTGGAAGCAGCCGTTGCCCTCTTCCTCAGATTACCGTTTGCACAACAGTGAAATAAAAATAGACTCACTCCCTCCCGGTGAATATGCCCTGGTGGCAAGTGCAGCTGATGATTTTGGATTGGTTAAAAATCCCCTGGCAGCCCAGTATTTCCATGTTTCAAATATCAGTTACATCAACAATGCTGCGGAATACTTTGTGCTTCACCGAAAAACAGGAATACCATTAACTGGTGCTACCGTACAGGTTTGGAGCCAGAACTATGATTACAAGACCAGTAAAAATATACTGGAAAAGCAGGAACTTCTTGAAACAGATAAAAATGGATTCGTAAAGCTGCCGGAATACAAAAAAAATGAAAACCGGAACATCCGCCTCGAAATAACATGGGAAAAAGACAGGCTTTTCCTCGATGATTTTCAATACAGCTATACCTATTACGGTGAAGCTAATGTTGATACGGACAATGAAAAGTTTGAAAGCCGGAATGCAAAAATATTTTTATTTACCGACCGAGGCATTTATCGCCCGGGCCAATTGGTTTACTTTAAAGGGATTGGTATAACAAAACAGGTGGTTAACAAAAGTCCCCAACTTTTATCAGCAAAGGATTCAATTCTCATCCTGCTTACGGATGCAAATAATCAAAAAATAGATTCAATAAAACTACGGTTGAATGAATATGGTTCATTGAATGGTAAATTTCGTTTACCCGAAAATAAATTAAACGGCGAATTCAGACTGGAAGCAGTAAACTATAATAATTCAGCCGTTAATTTTTCCGTAGAAGAATACAAGCGCCCCAAATTTTATACAGACTTTGAGAAGCTGAAACAATCCTACCGGCTGAATGAAAAAATAACTGTCCACGGCATTGCAAAAGCTTATGCAGGCAATGTGATTTCCGGGGCAGCAGTTAAATACAGGGTGATAAGGGTGGCGCGCTTCCTTTATCCATGGATGTTTTGGCAAAAAGGTTTTCCACAGTCACAACCTATGGAAATTGCAAATGGTGAAAGCATTACAGGAACCGATGGCCGGTTCACCATACTATTTGAAGCGATTCCTGACCTGGCTATTGATAAAAAAACCGATCCCGTTTTCGACTACAAGGTTGAAGCTGACGTAACGGACATCAATGGTGAAACCCGCACCGGGCATATCATAATTCCTATTGGATATAAAGCCATTGAATTGCAGATCAATCTTCCGGATAATGCCACATTGAACCTTGACAGTCTTAAAGAGGTAACAGTGGCTACACGCAATTTGAGTGGTGAACCTGAGAAAAATTCAATTGATGTAAAAATTTTTAAGATGCAGCCACCTACCAGGCTGATCAGGGCGCGGTACTGGCCAGAACCGGATCAATTTGTCATGACCAGGGATGAATACCTGAAATATTTTCCAAATGATGAATTCCAAAATGAATCAAAAAAAGAATCCTGGCCAAAAACAGAAGTTCTCACAACAAAAGCAGACACCAGTAAAACAATACCTGTGTTTTATTTTCCAGGCAATACAGACCAGGGCTGGTATGCAATAGAAGCAACGGCCAAAGACAAATACGGACAAACCGTAAAGGATATAAAATATGTACAATTGTACAAACAGCAGTTGCAACAAATGCCTTCCGTTGCCTACTTGTGGAATACTGCCATAGCAAATGTTGTACAACCGGGCGAGTCAGCAAAGTTCATCCTTGGTTCTGCAGCAAGTGACGTTTATGTGATACAGCAAATTGATAAAAATAAAACCACGAACGACCAGCTTTACCGTGGCGGCAATCACCAGGGCGGGGTTTATAATTTTTATTACCTGCAGAATGAAATGAAAAAAATAATTTTTCCCGTTACAGAAGATGACCGCGGCGGGTATGGCGTATTCAACTTTTTTGTGAAGGACAATCGCTTTTATTCCGCTGCATGGAACGTTGTTGTACCATGGACTAACAAGCAGCTAAACATCACCTTTGAAACCTTCAGGGACAAGGTTCTTCCGGGGAGCGAAGAAAAGTGGAAAGTGAAGATCAGTGGTGAAAAAGGTCAGAAAATTGGGGCTGAAATGCTTGCCTCTATGTATGATGAATCACTTGATCAATTTAAACCTCACAGCTGGGCCAGTCCCTCCATCTGGCCAAATTATTATGGTTACAATGCGTGGAGCAGCTTGCAAAATTTTGCTTCGGTGCAGGCATTCCAAAAATGGTGGAGCGAAGAATATGTACAGCCGAAGCAAAAGACATATGACCAGCTGATCGAAATCAATTACGGTGAAATGGGTGGTATTTACAATACAAGGCCTATGGTATCTTCAGAAATAAAAAGAAAGGAGATCGGCCAGAGACAACCTCCCGGCGTTTCAGAGCAAAACGCTGCAGATCTCGGAATGAACAAGCAACAAGATACCGCAACAGGTCAGATTTTTAGCGCACCAACTGTCGATCTTTCCCAGGTACAGGTACGTAAAAATTTTATGGAGACCGCCTTTTTCCTTCCTGAATTGCGAACAGATAAAAGCGGCAATATTGAATTCACTTTTACGATGCCGGAAGCGCTTACACGATGGAAGCTAATGGCACTTGCACATTCTAAAGACCTGGCTACGGGGTATGCAGAAAAAAGTGTTGTTACTCAAAAAGAACTGATGGTACAACCCAATGCCCCCCGGTTTGTAAGAGAAGGCGACCAGTTTGATTTCCCTGTGAAGATTGTAAACACCGGCACAAAAGAGATAAGAGGCGAAGCCCAATTCCACTTGTTCAATGCATCTGATATGAAGCCTGTTGACCAGTTGTTCAACAATGAATTTTCCCTGCAACATTTTTCTATTGCCCCGGGCCAAAGCATTCCTTTAACGTTCAACATCCGGATTCCAAATAATTTCCATGAAGCGCTTGTTTACAGGATTGTGGCAAAGGCCGGTGGAAACAGTGACGGTGAAGAATCAGTTCTTCCGGTGGTTACAAACCGGATAATGGTGACCGAATCCATGCCATTGCCGGTACGGGGCAACAATACCAAAAATTTCAAATTCGAAAAATTACTCACTTCCGGTCAAAGCAAAACTTTGAGTAATTATGCACTTACCCTTGAGTTTGCCACAAATCCTGCCTGGTATGCGGTGCAGGCCCTTCCTTACCTCGCAGCACAGCAATACGAATGTACCGACCAGGTTTTCAACCGGTATTTTGCCAATAACCTGGCGCAGAAAATTGCAAATACATCACCAAAAATAAAATCAATCTTCGAAAAATGGAAAACAGCAGATACTGCGGCCTTGTTGTCGGGTCTTGAGAAGAACCAGGAGTTAAAGGCAGTTCTCCTTGAAGAAACGCCGTGGGTACTGGATGCAAAGGATGAAAGTCTTCAAAAGAAAAATGTGGCATTGCTCTTTGATGTGGTACATATGGCAACGGAACTGGATGCATCACTGAACAAATTGAAGGAAATGCAATCTTCAAATGGAGGGTTTGTATGGTTTACCGGTGGCCCTGATGATCGTTACGTTACACAGTATATTGTGAGTGGCATAGGTCATCTGAAAAATAGTAAAGCCATCAATCCACAACAGGAAGATGTCATTAAGGCAATTTTAAACACGGCCATTCCCTATCTCGACAGGAAGCTCAGGCAGGATTATGATGATCTCATAAAACACAAGGCCAGGCTTACAGCCAATCAACTGGGTCCAATCTCCATACAGTTCCTTTATATGCGCAGTTTCTTCCCTGAATTCCCAATGGTAAAAGATGTGCAAACTGCGTTTAACTATTACCGTGAGCAGTCAAAAAAATATGGTCTCCTTCAAACAAGGTACCTGCAGGCAATGGTAGCGCTGGCGCTCAACCGCAGTGGTGATCATTCAACACCGCAGAAAATTATCAGGTCGCTGAAAGAAAATTCCATCAACAATGAAGAACTTGGCATGTATTGGAAGGAATGGAATTCAGCAGGGTACATGTGGTACCAGGCCCCGGTTGAATCCCAGGCAATGATGATAGAAGCTTTTTCCGAAATTGATAAAGACTCAAAAATAATTGATGACCTGAAAACGTGGCTGTTGAAGAACAAGCAAACCAATAACTGGAAAACCAACCGGGCCACTGCAGAAGCCTGTTATGCCTTGTTGCTGGAAGGCGACAACTGGCTGGCTGAAAAAAATGTGACCATCCACATGGGTGACACTTCATTTTCAACCGTGCAAGGCCAGCAAGTGGAAGCAGGAACGGGTTATATTAAAAGAAAAATAGAGGGAATAAACGTTCGGCCTTCTATGGGAAACATTTTAGTAACAGTTTCAGGTGGCGATAATACAAATAGCACTTCACCATCATGGGGCGCCGCTTACTGGCAATATTTCGAAAACCTCGATAAGATCACCTTCGCTGAAACGCCATTGAAGCTGAATAAAAAATTATTCATTGAAAAGAATACAGATAGGGGCCCGGTTCTGAACCTGGTAGACGAGGGTACATCTTTAAAAGTTGGCGATAAAATAAAAATACGTATTGAGCTCAGGGTCGACAGGGATATGGAATATGTGCATATGAAAGATATGAGAGCATCATGCATGGAACCTTTGAATGTGATCAGTTCATTTAAATACCAGGGAGGCCTTGGCTATTATGAGACAACCAAAGATGTGAGCACTCATTTCTTTTTCAGCTGGCTACCAAGGGGTACTTATGTATTTGAATATCCATTGTTTGTAACACAAAGCGGCAACTTCAGCAATGGTATCACCACCATTCAATCAATGTATGCACCGGAATTTACTTCTCATAGTGAGGGAGTAAGAGTGAATGTAGGGAAGTAGGGTGAGAAGTTTAGGGCCCAGCTAATTAGTAGGAGTTTTATAATTTGCGTTTAGAAGTTTAGGAGCACCCTCATTTCGCAATGATTCTATAATTTGAGTTTAGAAAGATTAGGATATCTATCAATTCATATGTAAGTAAGTTTTAAGGCAATGTGTAATCTCTGGTTTAGAAGGTTGCACCACTAAACTCCTAAACCTTCTAAACTTCTAAACCTTTTGTTTCCCGACTTTACTGAATCTTCATTTGGGCCCGCCTGGTTATCTTTGCAGCCTCTATTTTATTTATCGAGTTTAACTATATACATGTACAGAACGAACACATGCGGGGAATTAAGAGTCTCTGATATTGGCAGAGAAGTAACACTGGCGGGCTGGGTGCAAACCATCCGTAAATTTGGAAGCATCACATTTATTGATCTCCGGGACCGGTATGGGATTACACAACTCTTATTTGGAGAATCACTGAATTCCCAGCTGGAAGCAAATCCACCGGGGCGTGAATTTGTTGTGCAGGTAAATGGTTTGGTTCACGAGCGCAGCAACAAAAACCTGAATATTCCTACAGGCGAAATTGAAATAGCAGTCACCAGCTACCGGATACTCAATAAATCTGCTGTGCCTCCATTTACGATCCAGGATGATACGGATGGCGGCGATGACATCAGGATGAAATACCGTTTTTTAGACCTTAGAAGAAACCCTGTGAAAAAAAATATTGAATTGCGCTATGCAGTAAACCGTGCGGCCCGCAACTTTTTGCACCAGCAAAATTTTATTGATATTGAAACTCCGTTCCTCATCAAATCAACGCCTGAAGGAGCAAGGGATTTTGTAGTGCCAAGCAGGATGAATCCGGGTCAATTTTATGCATTGCCTCAATCACCGCAAACATTCAAGCAATTGCTGATGGTGAGTGGTTACGACCGGTATTACCAGATCGTAAAATGTTTTCGGGATGAAGATCTGAGAGCAGACCGACAGCCGGAATTTACCCAAATAGATTGCGAAATGGCTTTTGTGGAACAGGAAGACATCTTGCAAATGTTTGAAAAAATGATCATATTCATTTTCAAAGAGTCGAAAGGGATTGATTACCGGGGTCCGTTACAAAGAATGACCTGGGATGAAGCCATGTGGACATATGGAAATGATAAACCCGACATAAGGTTCGAATTGAAAGTAAACAATTTGAAAACTGCCTTTTTACCGGGCTTTGCAATTCAACAGCATCAAAATGAATCTTCATGGAATCGCTTGCAGGATACGGGTTTCCCTGTTTTCGATCATGCAGAAACCGTTCTGTCGATTTGTGTTCCCGGTTGCAGTGATTACAGCCGTAAGCAAACTGATGAGTTGACTGAATGGGTAAAGCGACCACAAATTGGTATGAGCGGGCTGGCTTTTATTAAATGTAACCCTGACGGTACTTTTAAAAGTAGTTTTGATAAATTTTTCAACACCGGACAGCTTGCTGAACTCGCCGGTAAATGCAATTACACAACTGGAGATCTTATTCTGATTCTTGCCGGTAAGGAAGAACTCACAAGGAAAGCCATCAGTGAACTGCGATTATACATGGCCGACAGGCTTGGGTTACGAAACCCTGCTGAATTCAAATTGCTGTGGGTTACAGATTTTCCCTTATTCGAATATGCAGCAGATGAAGATGGGAACGGCGGTCGCTGGGTAGCCCGGCATCACCCCTTTACTTCGCCGAAGCCGGAACACATTGAACTCATGATCAGCAATGACCCTGCTATAAAAGACGCTGACCATTACCTGCAACATCCGTATGCCAGCATTAAAGCAAATGCTTACGATATGGTTTTGAACGGCAACGAGCTTGGTGGAGGTTCGATCAGGATCTTCCAGCGCGAATTGCAGGAAAAAATGTTTGAGGCGCTTGGCATGGATAAGGAAGAGGCAATGCATAAATTTGGATTTTTATTATCTGCATTCGAATACGGCGCGCCTCCGCACGGCGGAATTGCTTTGGGCTTCGACAGGCTTTGTGCGATACTTGGAGGCAGTGAAACAATACGCGATTATATTGCTTTTCCAAAGAACAACAGCGGAAGGGATGTTATGATTGATGCTCCCTCAACAATTGATGACAAACAATTGAAAGAGCTGAATATTCGCCCGCGGTCATAATTCAAAAAATCAAAGCTATGCCCTGCTTCCTTCAGCCAGGTCAGGTTTTTATTACAAGCAAATGTTAATTAGTAAATCGCCGGCCCGGTTTAATCAAAAGTACATGAAGGCCGTTTGTATAATCGTTTACTTTGCAATTCATGAGAAAAATAATTTTGATCTTCATCGTTGCCTTTGCAATAAATTTCATTGCACATGCTCAACCAAGTAACTTATACACTTCCTATACTACATCGCAGAGTCGTGCCCACCTCTACCGCAACCTGCTTAATACCATCAATAAAAACCTGTCCAGGGAACTGAATGATTCATCTGAAGACTACTGGCAACAGGCTTTTTTGGCAATTGAGCTGCTCGGATACAAACAGCCATGGATCGAAAAAAAAGTAGAACATACTTTTGATTCGATAACAACCCGCAGCCCCGGATTTCAAGTCGGCTTACTTGAACTGATCAATGCCAATTATCCATTTCAATTTATCCCGCAGGCACAAGACTTGCTGAAACATTCTGATAACACCAGAATATTTTCCATTGCCGCAGCCTACATTTTAAGAGAACTGGATACTGAAGCTGAAGTGATCAATGCATTGTTGGTCTCAAAATTTGCTCAACAGGCCAAAACAGATCCCGTACTCATTATGTTGCAGGCACAAATCAATGCATTGCAACATCCTGGAAGTGAAATTAAAAACCATCGCCTTCTGAAAGATTTATTTTCAAAAAATTTCCTTCCTGGCAATATTGTCCTGTACAGCCTGCAAAGAAAAAATCGTGATTTCCCCGGGATCGCAATCATCAGGAACGCAAATGGTGAGTTCCTGCAAGATTCACTTGGCAACCTGTTCAGTGTGCCACAACTGGCGAGGAGCATCAGTGGCTTGCCTGCATATATCAGCAATGGCAATACACCACAGGGAATTTTCAGGATGACAGGATTTGATGTTTCAAGCAATAATTTCATCGGGCCCACGCCGAATATTCAATTGAAACTGCCTTTTGAGATCAACCCGCAGAAATTTTTGAAAGACAGTTTGTTCACCGATACGGTTTGGGAAATCAGCGAGTACAAAAAATTGTTGCCGAAAAATCTTCAGAATTATTTGCCTCTGTACAACACATATTACGCAGGGCAAGCCGGCCGGACAGAAATTATTGCACATGGCACTACGGTAAACCCTGATTATTATAAAAACACATCTTATTATCCACATACTCCTTCGCAGGGTTGCCTTTCTACAAAAGAAACATGGAATGGTAAACTCATCCAAAGCGACCAGCAACAGCTGGTGTATGCCCTTTTGAGAGCTGGTGGAGCAAACGGCTATTGCGTGGTAGTGGAAATTGATGATAAAGATGAGCCCGTCAGTCAAGTGGATGTGCTACCATTGCTGCCCGCTACTTCATCAAAATAATTTTTACCTTCATTTTTATAATTTAAGTTAATTGACCACATCCCCACTTGCAGAGCGGCTTAGGCCTGTTTCCCTCGATGATCTCGCAGGACAGGAACACCTTACCGGCAAGGGGAGTATTTTAAGGACTTCAATTGAACAGGGCAAAATTCCATCCATGATACTGTGGGGCCCGCCCGGCTCCGGCAAAACAACGATCGCCAATATTATTGCTCATACCCTACATGTACCTTTTTATACATTGAGCGCTATTTCATCGGGTGTGAAAGATGTTAGAGAAATCATTGAAGCTTCCCGTTCGCAGGAAGGTTCAATTTTATTTATCGATGAAATTCATAGGTTCAACAAGGGTCAGCAGGATGCATTGCTGGGCGCAGTTGAAAAAGGCATCATTATATTGATAGGTGCTACCACGGAAAATCCTTCATTTGAAGTAAACAGTGCCTTGTTAAGCCGTTGCCAGGTATATGTTTTAAAACCACTGGATAAAAAGATCCTCTACCGGCTGCTCGTGGATGGAATTAAAAAAGACACAATATTAAATACAAAACAAATTGAATTAAAGGAAACTGAAGCCCTGGTAAATTTATCAGGCGGAGATGCCCGGAAATTATACAACCTGCTGGAACTGGTAACCGGCATGCCAGAAAAAAGTGATGGTGAGAACGAAAAAATAGTGATTACCGATGAAAAGGTGATGGAAGCTGCGCAGCAGCGCACGGTGCTATATGATAAAAAAGGAGAACAACATTATGACATCATTTCTGCTTTCATTAAATCAATGCGCGGCAGTGATCCGAACGGTGCCGTTTACTGGCTGGCGAGAATGATCGAAGGAGGGGAAGATGTAAAATTCATTGCGCGCAGAATGGTAATTCTTGCCAGTGAAGACATTGGCAACGCAAATCCAAACGCCCTTCTTCTTGCCACAAGCACCTTCAGCGCTGTAAACATGATCGGGTACCCGGAAGCATCCATCATTCTTTCACAGTGTGCCACCTACCTGGCCACTTCTCCAAAAAGCAATGCATCATACATGGCTATTATGGACGCTTCGTCCGCAGTGAAAAAACATGGCGACCTTCCTGTTCCGCTGCACATAAGAAATGCGCCGACGCGTTTGATGAAAAACTTAGATTATGGAAAGAATTATAAATATGCTCACGACTATGATGCCAATTTTATTTTACAGGAATTTTTGCCTGACGATATCCGGAATACTAAATTCTATGATCCCGGTAAAAATGCACGTGAAGAGGATATCAGGAAGTATTTAAAAGAACGCTGGAAAGAAAAATATGGATATTGAAGTTTCAAAAATCAGAAGCCAATTAAAATGATACAATGGATTTGCAAAAAATTTGAGGAGATGACACAACCCGAACTCTACCTGGTGATCCAGCTTCGACTGTCAGTTTTCGTTGTAGAACAAAACTGCCCATACCAGGATTGTGACAATCGCGACCAGCCCTCATGGCATTTGATGGCATGGGAAAAGGAAAAACTGGTCGCTTATTCAAGGCTGATTCCACCGGGAATTGCTTACCCGGAGGCTTCGATCGGAAGGGTGGTCACATTAAAAACCATGAGAGGCACACATACAGGAAAGGAGCTGATGAAACAATCTGTTGACAAAATTTACAGCTTATTTGGTAAAGTTCCTATCACGATTGGCGCGCAATTATACCTAAAAGGATTTTATGAATCTGGTGGTTTTACGATGATCAGTGACGTATATCTGGAAGACGGAATAGAACACATAAAAATGCGCCTGCCTTAATTAAAATCCCTGCAATAAATTCTTACAATCTTTCGTTAGTTATACATCTACAATAATCTGGTAGTTATCATTATCAAATATTGTAGTGCGAAATCCGAGAACCCCGAAAACTAAATCCAATAGCTGATGAAAAAACGTCTACTCTGCGTTACCCGTACGTATGTACTTATTTTTTGCAGCCTTTTATTTTCCGCAAAAATATCATCACAGGATCTTTACGGCACCCATAGAAAAAGGGTGGAAGTTGGATTCAATGTAGGACCATCATTCTTTTTAGGGGACCTTGGCGGCAATGCCGGCAAAGGGAAACGTTTTGTAAAAGACCTCAATTTGCAATTGACGCAAATCTGGACGGGAGCCTTTATTGCCATTTATCCTACGGACTGGCTCGCCTTCAGGCTCACGGGGCAGGTTGGTACGTTGACAGCTGATGATTACGCAATCAAAACCAAAGGGGTTGATGAACTTTGGCGCAAGCAAAGGAATCTTGATTTCCGGTCTACGATCAAAGAAGCATACTTCGTAACTGAATTTTATCCCTTGAATTTATTGACGAACCAGCTTGAGTTCGTTCACAGGATACAGCCCTATGGCACACTGGGAATTGGTGTCTTTCGTTTCAATCCACAAGGGTCTCTGACTTCCAGCAATGGAACCAAGACCTGGTATGACCTGAAACCACTTCGTACAGAAGGTGAAGGCATGGCAGAATATCCTGGCAGGAAAGAGTACTCACTAACCCAGGTTAGCCTTCCAATAGGAATGGGATTAAGGTTTATCATCTCCGAGCGATTTACCATGAGCATAGAAATGCTATTGAGAAAATCATTCACCGACTACATCGATGATGTAAGTACAAATTATATAGATCCGAATTTATTTGATAAATATTTATCGCCACATGATGCAGCCATTGCCAGGCAGGTCAGCGATAAAACTTACGGCATTATTACCCCGGGCCTGAACAGGTATCAGCCAGGTACGCAAAGAGGAAATCCGAAACAAAATGATTCCTATGTTTCAACGTTATTGAAGCTGGGAATAAAACTAGGACCCGTTGAGTATTCAGACATGAAAAGGAATCATAGCCAGACTAAGTGTCCTAAGAGATTTTAAAATACCATAATCAATGAATTTGCAATAACGGTACATGGTAGATACAAATTATGGCAAAGTATATAATAAAAGTTAGTCCCTGGAAATCAATGCATAGTCTTGTGCAATGTTAACCCCTGAAACCACAATTTTTAACTTTGTTACGATGCTTTGCCTTTTTTTTCTTTCCATGAACTGACGTGAGAAATCAAATTTTTTAAAGCTCAATGGAAATCCAACGATCAATTCAATTCGTTTTTTAAAAATGCAGCGGTATAGCTTATCCTGTTATTAATTAGATCTTCAGGAGTACCTTCAAAGAGGATCTTCCCTCCCCCATCACCACCTTCGGGTCCCATATCAATGATGTGATCGGCAATTTTAATGATATCCATGTTGTGTTCAATCACGAGCACTGTATTGCCACGATCTACTAATTTATTTAACACATCCGCCAGGTGCTGGATATCCTGGAAATGCAACCCCGTTGTAGGCTCGTCGAGGATATAAAATGTTTTGCCTGTATCTCTTTTGCTCAGCTCTGTAGATAATTTAACCCGTTGCGCTTCTCCTCCGCTAAGTGTAACAGCGCTCTGGCCAAGGGTGATATAACCAAGGCCCACTTCCTGCAATACTTTTATTTTGCGGTAGATATAGGGAACATTCTGAAAAAAATCCACTGCTTCATCAACCGTCATGTCAAGTACATCGCTGATCGATTTTCCTTTGTAACGGATCTCCAGGGTCTCCCGGTTGTAACGCTTGCCATTGCATTTTTCGCAATGAACATATACATCAGGTAAAAAATTCATTTCTATCACCCTCATACCACCGCCCTCGCAAACATCACACCTCCCACTTTTGACATTAAATGAAAAACGCCCGGCAGTATATCCCCGGATCTTCGCTTCCGGAACAGCTGCAAATAAAGTTCTTATGTCAGTGAAGAATCCGCAATAGGTTGCCGGGTTGCTCCTGGGAGTACGACCTATGGGGGACTGGTCAATTTCAATTACTTTATCTACGTTCTCAAGACCATCTATGGTTGTAAATGCGAGGGGAATTATTTTGCTCTTATACGCATGACGACTAAGTATGGGATACAGGGTTTCATTGATCAGTGTTGATTTTCCGCTTCCGCTCACACCCGTAACACAAATAAACTTCGCAAACGGGAACACCGCATTTACATTTTTAAGGTTGTTGCCGGAAGCGCCTTTCAACAATAAATTTTTCCCATTGCCAGTTCTCCTTTCTGCTGGTACCGCAATTTTTTTTTCGCCATTCAGGTAAGAAGCTGTCACGGTATCCAGTTTCAGCATGTCGCGTGGTATTCCGGAAGCAACGATCTCTCCCCCATGTTTACCCGCTTCCGGGCCAATATCAATTAAATAATCAGCAGCAAGCATGATCTCTTTATCATGTTCAACAACCAGCACACTATTCCCAATGTTGCGAAGATTTTTTAAAGCTTCGATCAATCGCTGGTTATCTCTCTGGTGAAGGCCAATGCTGGGTTCGTCAAGAATATAAGTAATGCCCTGCAACTGAGATCCAATTTGAGTTGCAAGCCTGATTCGTTGCGATTCGCCGCCGCTGAGGCTCTTCGAAGACCTGTTCATGCTGAGGTAGCTGAGCCCCACGTCCAGTAAAAATTGAAGGCGGTCCCTGATCTCTTTTAAAATATCCTTGGCAATCTGGTTTTGCCGTTTGCTGAGCCGATCCTCAATATTGTTGAACCATGCAAACAATGTGTCAAGATTCAATTCGCTCAGGTTCGCAATGTTATTGTCATCGATCTTAAACCAAAGGCTCTCCCTTTTCAATCTTTTTCCATCGCAGACATTGCATTTTTTCAGCTGCATGAATTTTTCCACCCACACTCTGAGTCCTTCGCTTGTGCTGCTTGCTGTAAACCAGCGTTTGATCATGTTCACGATGCCTTCGTATTCCGAAGTATAATACCCCTTTGCACCGGAAACTTCATCACTTTCATTTTCCGTAATGATGATTTCATTCAGGTCAAATTCAACCAAATCATTTTCAACGGCATCTTCCTTCCCATAAAGCAAAACGTTCAACGCTTTTGGCGGCAGATCTTTCAAAGGTTTATCAAGGTTGAATTTATATTTTTTTGCGATCTGCTGCACCTGTTTAAAAACATAAGCCTGCCTTTCTTCGCCCAATGGTGCGATACCTCCTTCATTGATGCTCAAATTCCAGTCTGGTATGATTGCTTCCGGATTTACCTGGTAAACATTTCCAAGCCCTTTGCAGGTAGGGCATGCACCATAGGGAGAGTTGAATGAAAAACTATTGGGAGAAGGCTCTTCATAACTGATGCCGGTATCTTCACACATAAGAAGCTTGCTGTATTGCACAGTGTGGTCATTGTCGTTGATCAGTAAGAACAATAGATCTTTGCCCAGCTGCAAAGCTTTCACTACGCTCTGGCTCAGTCGTACCTTCATGTCATCAGTTACCTGTAACCGGTCAACCACCAGCTCGATGTCATGAATTTTATAACGATCCACCTGCATCTTTGAAACAAGATCTTTCACTTCGCCATCAACACGCACTTTTAAAAATCCTTTTTTTCTCACGTCTTCAAATAATTCCCGGTAATGGCCCTTTCGTCCCCTTACCAACGGCGCCAGCAGCGATATTTTTTTGCCTTTGTATCTTTTAAAAATATTGGCAACAATCTCTTCTTCGCTCCATTTCACCATTTTTTTGCCGGTGTTATAGCTGTAGGCTTCCCCTATCCTGGCAAATAACAATCTGAAAAAATCATACACTTCTGTAACTGTTCCTACTGTGCTTCTTGGATTTTTATTGGTGGTTTTTTGTTCTATTGAGATCACGGGTGAAAGTCCTGAGATCTTATCAACATCAGGCCTCTCCATGTCGCCGATAAATTGTCGCGCATAAGCAGAAAAGCTTTCCATGTACCTGCGTTGTCCTTCGGCATATATAGTGTCGAATGCGAGCGAGGATTTCCCGCTGCCGCTGATGCCGGTTATGACTACCAGTTCATTTTTAGGAATCCGGATATCAATATTTTTAAGATTGTGTACCCTGGCACCAAATACTTCTATAAATTCCTGCGTAGATTTTATGGGAAACGGGTCCTTTTTTTTAGCTGCCATACTTGGCCTGCAAAGATAAGTACAATGAAAATGGCGGAGAATATTATCAGGTTATCAATGATCGGCCGGTGCTATTAAAAACCGGGGTTAAAGCATTCCGGTAAGCTAAATGTTATAAAGATCAAAAAATATGTAAAAAAAATAAGGAAAGGCTGTTATATTTGTACTTTCATAAAAAATGAACTGCACGACAATCATAACATCCATCGTAAGCATTCCAGCTTGTATCTGTTGTCGTTGTATGCCGTAAGGCATCATATTTTCCATATCACCCCTTTAAAGGTTTGGCCTTTTTTCCCGGAGAAATCCTCATTTATATACATTTAAAATATCTTTTATGAGCAATTTACATTTTGAAACTTTACAGCTACACGCCGGACAACAAATAGATCCTACAACAAAATCCAGGGCAGTTCCAATTTATCAAACCACATCGTACGCATTTAATAATTCCGAACATGCTGCCAATTTATTCGGACTGAAAGAATTTGGTAATATTTACACCCGGATCATGAATCCGACCACCGATGTTTTTGAACAGCGTATCGCTGCATTGGAAGGTGGTGTGGCTGCCGTAGCTACGAGCTCTGGCCAGGCTTCCCAATTTCTAGCGCTGAATAATATTTTGCAGGCAGGGGACAATTTTGTTACCACGACCTATTTATATGGAGGAACCTACAACCAATTCAAAGTTGCATTTAAAAGGCTGGGTATCGAGGCGAGATTTGCCGACGGGGATGATGTGGAAAGCTTTGTAAAACATATTGATAAAAATACAAAGGCGATTTACCTGGAAACGATTGGCAATCCACGTTTGAACATTCCTGATTTTAAAAAGTTCGCTGACCTGGCAAAAGAATATGACCTTCCACTGGTCGTTGACAATACATTTGGTGCGGCAGGTTATTTATTCAGGCCTCTGGAACATGGCGCCCACGTTGTTGTGCAATCGGCAACAAAATGGATCGGTGGTCATGGTACTTCAATCGGTGGTGTGATCGTTGATGGCGGTAATTACAACTGGAACAATGGGAAGTTTCCACAGTTCACAGAACCCTCCGAAGGTTACCATGGATTAAAATTCTGGGATGTATTTGGTGAGGGCAATCCCCTTGGGCTTCCAAATATTGCCTTTGCAATTCGTGCACGCGTTGAGGGCCTGAGAGATTTTGGTTCGTCACAAAGTCCATTCAACTCGTTCCTTTTATTACAGGGATTGGAGACGCTTTCGCTTCGTGTTCAGCGCCATGCAGACAATGCATTAAAGCTGGCACAATGGCTTGAACAACATGAGCTGGTGGATTTTGTGCAATACCCCGGACTTGAAAGCAGCCCATACAATGCACTGGCAAAGCAATACCTAACCAATGGTTTTGGCGGCATACTTAATTTTGGGGTAAAAGGTGGCAAGGAAAATGCCAGCAAATTCATTGATTCATTGAAGCTGGTAAGCCATCTTGCAAATGTGGGCGATGCGAAAACACTGGCCATACATCCAGCATCAACCACGCATGAACAGCTGAGTGCTGAAGAGCAGGAAGCAGCAGGGGTTGCTCCCAACCAGGTAAGGATCAGTGTTGGAATCGAGCACATTGATGATATCAAAGCAGACCTTGAACAGGCTTTCAATAAAGTTTTTTCAAAGGAAGCAGCTGTATAAATGTTGTGATATTGGGCTGAAAGAACCAGGGGATAAGAGAGCCGTTAACCATTCAACAAAAAATTTTGTCGAACCATATTTATCAGTCACGCGAGCCATTTGTTCTTGAATCGGGGTATACATTTCCATCGTTTCATTTAGCTTATTCCACCTATGGCACTTTGAATAAATCCAAAGACAATGTAGCCTGGATTTTCCATGCTCTCACTGCCAATAGCGATGCCGCTGAATGGTGGCCGGGCCTGGTGGGTGAAGGGAAACTATTTGACCCCGGAAAATATTTCATCATTTGCGTAAATATGCCCGGCAGCTGTTATGGCAGCATAGGACCCCTCGATAATGATCCTGCAACAGGCAAACCCTATTATCATGATTTTCCCTTTTTTACCACGAGGGATATGATACGTACATACCAGTATTTAAAAAATGATCTGGGCATAAAAAAAATAAGGGTTGGTATCGGGGGATCCATGGGCGGCCAGCAGTTGATCGAATGGGCCATTGAGGAGCCACAACTGTTTGAGTACATTGTTCCGCTTGCCACCAATGCTTTACATTCGGCATGGGGGATGGCATTCAATTCCTCGCAGCGATTAAGTATTGAATGCGACCAAACCTGGAACGAAAAAAACAATAAAGCAGGAATAGAAGGAATGAAAGTGGCCCGCGGAATCGCATTGATATCATACAGGCATTACGACACCTACAGGGCAAGCCAGCCCGAAGACACGAATGAAAATTTAGAGAATTTCAAAACAGAATCTTACCAGCGTTACCAGGGTGAAAAGCTTGCCCGGAGGTTCAATGCGTTCAGCTATTATTTTCTCAGCAAAGGAATGGATGCGCACAATGTAGGACGCGGCAGGGAAAGTATAGAAACTGCTTTAGAACAGATCAGGGCAAGAACCCTTGTGATTGGAATAAAAACCGATATTCTCTTTCCATTGACAGAGCAGGAATTTTTAGCCTCTCACATTAAAGGTGCAAAGTTTGCCTCCATTGAATCTCTGTATGGCCATGATGGATTTTTGTTGGAATTTGAAAAGATCCAAAACCTGTTCAATGCTTTTCTGGCAGCAAAAGAATCACATTCTGAAATTAAAATTCATAGCAGATTATGACAGCACACAAGCAGTTGACAATTGGTTTATTCGGTTTCGGTGTAGTAGGCGAAGGTTTGTACCGGGTATTACAGCAGGCATCCTCACTGAACGCAACCATAAAAAAAATCTGTATCAAAAATGCAGGTAAAAGCAGGAATGCACCACCCGAATTATTTACCACTGATAAAGACGAATTGCTGAAAGATGAAAGCATCAATGTAATTGTAGAAGTGATCAATGAATCTGAAGCAGCTTTTGAAATTGTTTCCATTGCCCTGAAAAATGGCAAATCAGTGGTAAGCTCTAGCAAAAAAATGATTGCCGAACACCTGGCACAGCTGCTGCAATTACAAAAGGAAACAGGGATGCCTTTTTTGTGCGAGGCATCTGCATGCGCTTCTATCCCGGTGATCCGCAATCTTGAGGAATATTATGACAACGATCTTTTGCATTCACTGAGGGCGATCGTGAACGGATCTACCAATTATATCCTCACGAAAATGTTTGAGGACAAAATTGATTTTAAAAAAGCTTTGCTGCAGGCTCAGGAGCTTGGGTTTGCCGAATCAGATCCTACTTTGGATGTGGACGGTTGGGATGCAGTGAATAAATGGGTCATCTTATTGTGCCATGCGTATGGAATTGTTTGCACTTCAAAAGATGTCCTGTTTACTGGCATCCAAAATGTGAATGAGGGGGACGCAACAGTAGGAAGGGGAAAAAATTATGAGATCAGGCTGGTGGCGCAGGCAAAAAAATTATTAAATGGGAAGATCGCTGCTTTTGTGTTTCCTCAATTTGTGAAACAAAATGACCACCTGTCGTTTGTTAAAAATGAGAACAACGGAGTTGTGATCGAAAGTTCTTTTGCCGACAAGCAATTCTTTTATGGCAAAGGTGCAGGAAGCTTTCCCACTGCATCTGCCGTACTCAGTGATATTTCGGCACTCCGTTATGACTATAGATACGAATATAAAAAATTGTATCATCATCTGCCTAACCACCTGACAACAGATTTTTACGTCAGGATTTACCTGAGCTTTTCGGACTGGAATCATATCCCGCGTGAAAAATTTGAATGGATTGAAGAGTGGCATGCGGGAGAAGACAGAAAATATCTGATAGCTGTGATCTATTTTGACCATCTGGCAAAGGATGATTGGTGGAAAAAAAATGATACATCGATCATTCTCACCCCTGATGCCATTATTGAAGACATGGAAATAAGGAAATTAAAAAAGAAAAGCCTGGAGTTAGCTGGAATTGCCTGATTAATTGACATCATTTTTTACAATTGGTTTAAACCATAACTCTGGTTCTTACATTTCTTTTATTCATCTAAAAAAATTATTTTGTACAACTGTTAACTGCTCATAGCTCTACCTGGCTATTCACTTTTGTTGTATGAGAAAACGAATTTTGCTGAATTTATGGCTAAGCTTGTTAACCACCCACTCTTTTGCACAATCGGTAAATCAAAAATTAGACAGCCTGTTCGATGTGTTACAAAAGCATGACAAGGGCATGGGGAGTTTTGTTATTTCCAGTCATGGTTCCGTGGTATATAGTAAAGTGACAGGTTACCGGTACATGGATTCAAGGGAAAAAATACCGTCGGATCAAAATACCAAATACAGGATCGGTTCTATCTCAAAGTTATTTACCGCAACCATCATTTTCCAGCTGGCGGAAGAAGGTAAGATTGATCTTTCCAATACATTAGAAACTTATTTTCCGGAACTCCCGAATAATAAGCTCATTACCATCGGCCATTTACTGAATCACAGGAGTGGGTTGAAAAATTTTACCGGCAGGTTTAAGGGGAAGGTGGTACCCAAAACACATGAAGAAATTTTACAAACGATCTATCATGCTAAATCAAAGTTCATTCCTGGGAGCACTGCGTCGTACAGCAATGCAAATTACCTTTTGCTGGGTTATCTTGTAGAAAAAGTTTGCGGGAAGCCATTTTCAGAGATCCTTGAGGAACGTATCGCTTCAAAGGTTGGTCTGGCAAATACTTACTGCGGGGGAAAAACGGATCTTACAAAGGATGAAAGTTATTCTTATAAGTTTAAAAGGAAGTGGCATCAAAAATCACAGACTGATATGAGCATTCCAGGAGGCACCGGGGCCATAGTTTCCACACCTTCTGATCTTGCAAAGTTCATTGAAAATTTATTCGCCAATAAATTGGTTTCTGCTCAAAGCGTGGAAACCATGAAAACGATCACTGAGGGATTTGGAATGGGGATCATTCCCCTTCCTTTCTTTGAAAAAATGGCCTATGGTCATTACGGGGGAATTGACTACTTTATTTCGGTGGTGGCCTATTTCCCGGAAGATGGTCTTTCTGTGGCTTATTGCACTAACGGGGAAGTGTACCCTGTTAAAGATATTGTTGAAACTGCCCTGAGCATTTACTTCGGAAAAGACTATTCCATACCAGTGTTTTGATTTCCATCCCTGCCATACACTACCATGAATTTTCAACTCCGCAAAAACTCAAATCAAACTGAAATAAAGAGAACAATGCACAGTTACTGCAGCTATTTGCATTTTAAGGTTTCGCTGAATTTTTCTACAATCAAATCACCATTGGCATTTACCGTAACTTTAAAATTTACGGAATATTCAAAATTATCTGTGTTTCCCTGCGTTTGCATAAGAACATTGTAAACATAATTGCCGGTAAACGAACCATTCACAAATGATGCAGAAAATGGTGCGTTGATTATTCCCGCAACAGCATGGTAAACCGTGCCGGTTGTTTCGCCGATCCCTGTTTCCTTGTGTATAATATTAAAATGATAGGTGCCGGTCACCTCGTTGTTATTGATTCTATAATCTAAAATAAGCTGTCCTTCTCCGGTGAATTGAATCCATTCATCAGTACAGGGATTATAATTATAGGAATCATCATTTACGATAGCATGGCTATGAATTACAATCGCTGCATTCTCAGTAGCCGGTGATAATGCGTTTTCATTTGCACGGCTTACCTCTTTCCTGCAGGAAGAAAGTATCAAAAAAAGGGTAGAGCAAATTAGTAATGTGTACGTTTTAAGCATTTTCATAAAAAAAATTTAGTGTTGGTAAATTAGTTACGTGATGTTCACAAAAAGTTTTTATTAATTTTAACGGGTTAATTCCGTTTTAGAAACCGTAAAAAATGGTAGAAGGAAACCTGATTTTACTTTTTCGTAATTGAGAGGGAAGTGAAAGCTAATATAAAATGAAAAATTTTAATTTCCTAGTGTTATCAAAAAAAAAATGATTAGAGCAAAAGCTGCAAATAAACTTTATATCAGAATGGAAATAATTCAATGGTGAAAGCACAGGTAGATACTCCACACCATAGATTTCGGGTGTTTCTAAATCATAATTAAGCTCTGCTTATTTACATTCGGTATCAGAATGGCTGGAAAAATAAACCTGTTGCAGCCCTAAAAATCTGAATAGGAAGCAGAAAGGAATAATATGCTGTCGATATGAGAAACAGACACATTGTTTTCATTTTCAGGCCTTGTGGATATATCTTTCCAGGCTGCGTCGTTCCCAAACTTTTTCCACTGAGCTTCTCTTTGCTGCATACTTTCAAATACAGGCATGTACATAAAATTCGGCATGCGGCTCCCGCACAATACCCGCCCGTAAAAAACGGGGTTGAATCCTAGACGGTTAAAAATGGGTATCTCACCCCCTGTATTGAACATCGCAATCTTTTTTTCCTGTAAATTTTCGGTAGGGCTTTCGTAACTTCTTAATTCAAAAACCCGTTCTGCATTTTTTGCCGGCGGAAGCAACAAGAGTGGCTGGGCCGAAAATGCTTCGAGCAATATGGATTCTAACCTATCATACGGCGGGTGAGCAGAACCGGCACTGATAAAACTTTTTGCTGCCTGTTTGTATGCTGCATCTTTTTCCAGTGCATGAGGCAATTTCATCCACTGAACCATGGAAGTAAATGGGATGAAAACATAAATGTATTTATTGGCAGCTGTATCATTCGCAATGGGTTTAAAAACGCCGATGTTTTTAATTCCAGCGCGATGCAAGGCAGGCAGGTAAGTATTTTGAAGGTACAAGTCAACAAGCTTTACCTGGTCATCATTTTTTAGCAGGTATATTTTTATCTGGTAAAAATCCCTTTTTTCACTGTTGGCCTGGGAAGCAGTGAAGGACAGGAACGCAAATACCAGAACTAAATTTTTTGCAATCATTTTCAATTTAATTTCTAAGGTAAATAATCACCATTTAACTTTTCGGCCATTCATTTACAATTTTATCGATGTCTTTGAGTTCCTCTACTGAAAATTTATAGTTGGTGATGCTCTTAAGGGAGTCAGCTATTTGTTCGGGCTTGCTTACCCCAATCAGTACTGATGTAACCACCGGTGATTTCAATACCCAGGACAAAGACATTTGAGCAAGCGATTGACCACGTTTTACCGCCAACTCATTCAACTGCCGGATCATTTTGATCTTGTTCTCTGTTATTTGTTGCTCGTCCATCGCACCATTGCCCCGGTGTGAAGCGGCCCTGGAATCGGCCGGTATGCCATTTATATACTTATCGGTTAACAATCCCTGGGAAAGTGGTGAAAAACAAATGCATCCCACCTTGTCTTTTTCCAGTACATCCAGCAAACCATCCTCCACCCACCTGTTTACCATTGAATAAGAAGGTTGGTGAATGAGGCATGGTGTACCCAGTTGTTTCAAAATACCAATTGCTTTTGCGGTTTCAGTGGGATGATAGCTTGATATTCCAATATATAAAGTCTTGCCTTGCCTAACCATCAGATCGAGTGCCGACATTGTTTCCTCCAAAGGAGTTTCAGGGTCAGGGCGGTGGTGATAAAAAATGTCGACGTAGTCAAGTCCCAAACGCTTCAAGCTTTGATCAAGGCTGGCAACGAGATATTTTTTTGACCCATGGTCTCCATAAGGACCGGGCCACATTCCCCACCCTGCCTTTGTAGAAATGATCAATTCATCTCTGTATTGCTGAAAGTCGTCTGCAAATATTTTTCCAAAGGTTTCTTCTGCAGCGCCTGTTGGTGGTCCATAATTATTGGCGAGGTCAAAATGGGTGATGCCATGATCAAATGCGAGGCGCAGTATGTTGCGGCAGTTTTCAAGGTTATCCTGGCGGCCAAAGTTGTGCCACATGCCCAGGGATATGGCTGGCAAAAGTAAGCCGCTGTTGCCGCACCGGCGGAACTCCATATTTTCATATCGGGAAGAAGGCGCGGTATAAGACATTTTGAAAATATGAATTTTAAAAAATTTCTGATTTAGAAAGCAGGTGACCTCACATTTTTTAAAAGTTACTCGATATTTTTTTTGATGTAAGAAATGCTTTTCGCAATGCTGTCGAAAGGCGAACCATTTGTTTGATCCTGCTCAACAAAAAAATATTGCAGGCCTGCCCTTTTCGCATGCCTGAATATTTTTTTAAAATTGATGATCCCGCTTCCTACTTCTGTAAACTTGTGGCCGGATGAGTTATCCATGTCTTTTACATGCCACAATGGAAATCTTCCGGGGTGCTCCTCTATCAGCAAAAGCGGATCAATGTTGGCTTTTGAAACCCAGTATATATCCATCTCCATTTTCACCAGGTTCGCGTCTGTTTCCAGCAATATTTCGTAAGGCGTCTTATCGCCGAGCTTTTCGAATTCAAAATCATGATTGTGATAACAAAGCTGTATTCCCGATTTTTTACATTTTTCGCCGGCTACATTTAGCTCATCTGCAATATAATGATAGCGGTCTGCTCCCCCGCGTTCAGAAGATGAAAGGCTTCCGCATACCATGTATTTTAATCCTACTATGGCGGCATCATCAATTGCCATTTGCCAGTTGTGAAGTAGTGTACGGTTCATGATCTCACCATTTGATCTTTCAATACCCAAATGATAGTGAGCACTCATCATAAATAAGCCATTTTGCTTCAGAAGATTCGCAAAAGATGCAGGATCCAATCCGTAAAATTTTCCGTCATTGCCAGAACCCGAGCCTTCAACTATATTGTATCCAATTTGCGCTACTCTTGCAAGAGTTGCAGCCGGGTCTTTTTGCATGGCATCACGAACTGTATATAACTGGAGCCCGATGAGTTCGGGCCGGCTGAATAAATATGACCTGTCTAATAAAGAAGCCGTAGAAATAATCGATGCAGATTGAATAAAAGAACGTCTTGATATCATGACCCTGTTTATAACATTGAACCGTTAATTTCTTGTCAAAGATATTACTTGTTTTAGGTTGATTCTTATTTAAAAGCGGCTTTGTTGAGTTGAAAATCTATTTCCAGATGCTTTTTAGTGAAGTATATTTTAACGTATTTATTTTAAAGTTTTTTTCAGACCGGATGCTGATATTCGAAAAAGAAATAAATGGAAAATAAATGGCTGTCATAACCGATAATCCATTGTCAGCAAATAATTCAACGGATGAATTGTCGATGATCAGGGTCATTTCAAATCCTGGTCCCGAAAAAACTCGTGGTGCAAATTGTTTTTTTCCAAATCCTTTCTCAAATGATACATTCCCGGAATGTGTACGATCGATAAAATAATTTTTTGAAACATCATCGTATCCAATTTGCAGTTCTTCCCCATTTCTGTTGGAAAGCGTAATAGTGAAAGATGTTAAAAGATCGGAAGAGATACTCAGCCTCGCAGGGCCATTTGATTTTATCTTAGTACTAAGATCATAATTTGTAGCCACTATATTTGTTAACTCAACTGTTTTTCCCACCAAAGAATTCAATTCTTTTACAGGGTGTGAAACGACGAGGAATTTGTCTCCGGTTTTCCCGATCGCCAGGTCCCTCGGTATTGTCATAGCACTTCGCCAGGCTTTTGTTGGAACTGTCCCGGCGTACTGCCAGTTGCTCATCCATCCAAGAAATATTTTTCTCTCGCCTGTATTTGACCATGTAATACCGGCATATTCATCAGGGCCATAATCGAGCCACCTGGTATCGGTTTGAAAAGGAATGAATTTATTTCCGTCGAACTGGCCGGTAAAATATTGTGTGGCAGATCCGCCATTTGGGCCTCCGGGGTTCAGGTTGATCAGCAACACCCATATCTTCAGGCCCTGGTAATCCAATGTAAAAAGATCAGGGCACTCCCACACCCCGCCATGCGCTCCAATTTCTTTTCCAAATTCACTTTCCCTTTTCCAATCTTTGAGGTTTGGAGAAGAATAAAATGTGATCCTGTCTAGAGTGGCCAGGGTCATGATCCATTTTTTCCCAGGCTCATACCAGCATACTTTGGGATCACGGAAATCCCTGATGCCCGGGTTTCTGAGTACCGGGTTTCCCTCATATTTGATCCATTTTTTACCTTCATCAAGGCTATATGCCAAACTCTGATTTTGAAATGTTGAGGTGCCGGCCTTTTCGCCTTTGGGATCATGGTGAGTGAAAATGGCCACCAATGGGGGGATGCCGTTTTTACCAAACCCCGAGGTATTGTTCTCATCTACCACGGCACTCCCTGAAAAAATATAGCCAAGGCTGTCGGGATATAATGCGACAGGCTGTTCGTTCCATCTTACAAGATCCCTGCTTGTTGCATGTCCCCAGTGCATAGGCCCCCAGACTGTGCTGTCCGGATAGTACTGGTAGAAAAGGTGGTAAGTGCCGTGATAATAAACCATCCCGTTTGGATCATTCATCCAATGCTGCCGGGGAGAGAAATGAATTTGAGGACGGTACTGGTCTGAATAATTAAATCTCGTTGCTGCTGATTGATGGGAATTGTTGCAGGAAAATAGGAAAAGAAGAATTACAAAACAGGAAAGCTTTTGCATGTGCAACAATTGAATATTAAATTTATTTCTGACTGAATCCCCTTATCATCTCTAAAACAATCATAAACTGAAACAAAACAGGCAAGGAGAATTATATGCAATCGCTTATGTAACCAATGAAAAACAAATAAAAAAAATGAACCTCGGTGGGTTGATTTCCGTAAAAATAAAAATAATCGACTACACTCTACTACATTGTAAAACCGGGTTCATGCTCATCGCATTTCAACCGCTTCAACCAGTGATTCATAGGTTTCATCGTAGGTTAACACCGGCATACCATTTACAAAAAATGAAGGTGTACCATTCACACCGCTCCTCACTCCGCTTTCAAAATCAAATTCTACCTTGTTTTCCACGTTTTCACTTTTCATGTCTTCTTCAAACTGTTGCAGGTTAAGGCCAATCTTTTTAGCCAATACCATTAAATAATTTGAAGTCAGCATTTTCTGGTGTTCGAAAATCAAGTCATGCATTTCCCAATACCTGTCCTGGTTTGCAGCTGCTTCAGCGGCCAATGCTGCAATACGTGCATTTGGATGAATTTCCTGCAAAGGAAAATTACGAAACACAAAATGCAAATCATTTATTTCGTTCAGCAATTTTTTAATCAAGGGGTGCGCACGCCCACAGTGAGGACATTCATAATCGCCAAATTCAACAAGTGTGACTGATCCATCAATTTTCCCTTTATGGTGATCACCAGGATCCACCGGCGGTTTTAATTTTGACATTGTTATTTGTTTACCGGGTTCAATACCTCCAGGGCATCAAGAATTCCATCAGCCCCCGGATTGATCCCATCTGGTGACAGATAACTCCATTGGATGATGCCTTCACCATCAATGACGAATAGGGCTCTTTTACTCACTCCTTCCGTTTCGTTGTATGCTCCATATAATCTAGAAACAGCGCCCTTGGGTTCAAAATCTGACAATAAGGTAAAATGCAAATTCCTGCTTTGTTCAAAGGCCATGTGACACCATTTACTGTCTACTGAAATTCCGATCAGCTCTGCATGATGTTTATGAAAAAATTTAAGGGTTTCATTGTACAATGCCATCTGGTCACCACAAACCGGGCTCCAGTCTGCAGGGTAGAATGCCAGGATCACTGGCTTTCCTTTCAGGTCGCTGAGTTTTAATTTCTGATCAGGTGTGGCTTGCAATTCAAATTCTGGCGCAATTTCTCCCTTTGCTAATATCATAATCGTATTATATGCTGACTAGTTTATATAAATAATAATGGTGCAAAGGTAGATGAACTGAAAAAGTAATTTTGAAAAAGGAATCACCTTTTTGTAACCGGTTAAGAAATCCATGGAATATTTTCTGTGAAGTTATAAATGTAAAATAAATGTAAAATAAAGTTCTTCCTTATTTGAAATAAAAAAACCCGCGGATAAGGCGGGTTGTAATTACGTCGGGGCGGCAAGATTCGAACCTGCGACCTCCACATCCCAAATGTGGCGCGATG
>JBDUCQ010000111.1:0-9124 GCA_040003385.1 Ginsengibacter sp.
GGAAAATATTAAATCAACCCTTACCACTGTATATGCGGCATTGTATGAAACTGATCAACCTCTTATACAGCAGCTTAAATCGTTGAACAACCAATTGTCTGCACTGAAAAATTTTCATCCCGGCATTACAGGTTTAACGGAAAGGCTGCAATCATCACAGGTGGAATTGCAGGATATTGCTGACGAAATTGAGCATTTGAATAACGGGGTAACTTTTAGCGAAGAAAGGATCAACAGCCTCAATGAAAGGCTGGCGCTTGGATACCGCCTTCTAAAGAAACATGGAGTTCAAAAAACCAGTGACCTGATATTGATAAAAAATGACCTTCTATTGAAATTGAATAAAATTTCCGGGCTTTCCGAATTGATTACAATAGCAGAACAGGCAGTTCAGGAATGTTTACAAAATGCAGTTAGCCTGGCAGATAAACTTTCTTTGAACAGGCACAAACAAATCCGGCCTTTCGAACAAAAAGTAAATAGTCTATTATCCAGGGTAGGCATGCCGAATGCAAAAATAAAAGTGAGGGTGGAGAAGGGGGAACTTAATTTGTACGGACTTGATACCATCGAATTTTTATTTGATGCAAATAATAACGGGCGTTTTGAACCTTTAAGGAAAGTGGCAAGCGGCGGGGAATTAAGCCGTGTGATGTTATGTATTAAATCTCTTGTAGCTAAAAGTGTTCAACTGCCCACGCTTATTTTTGATGAAATCGATACAGGCATCAGCGGTGAAGCTGCCAGGCAGGTTGCTATGATTATGCAGGAACTTTCGGCAAGTCACCAGCTGGTAACAATTACTCATCAACCGCAAATCGCGGCTAAGGCTTCCGCTCATTATTTTGTATACAAGGAGATCAAAGAAAACAGGATCGTTACATCGGTCAAATTACTCAACAGGGATGAGCAGATCACCACCATCGCCACCATGCTCAGTGGGGAAAGGCCTACCGCTGCCGCATTTGAAAACGCCCGCGAAATGATCGGCAATTGATTCTGGCAAGAGGAGTCTTGCGTCCTCCCTTTGAATTGCATTATTTTAGCATTTAAATTCTTACGCTTACCATATGATCTTTTTTAAGAAAGTGCTGATTCTTGCGCTTACTATTGTGATGATGATGGTTGCGTATTATGTGTACAGGTTTCTGCGCAAAATAATTAACCCAAGGAAATCTTTTCCAAACCTGCTATTATTTTTTTTCCTGAACCTGCTGGCAGTTTTCCTGCTGATCTTTTTATTGAGCCTGTTTCTTTTTATTTACAGGAATTTTTTCTTTACCATGTAAAACATTTATGAATCAGGGAATTAAAAAAGCTGTAATTTAATTTTCAATAAATGAATTGCTAAAAGGCCATTTTAAAATTACCACCATGCCATACAACTTGCTCAAAGGTAAAAAAGGGATTATATTCGGGGCGCTTGATGAAAAGTCCATTGCCTGGAAGACAGCACTGGCATGTCATTCAGAGGGTGCACAGCTTTTACTTACCAATGCGCCCGTGGCAATGCGGATGGGCGAAATCAACAAGCTCGCTGAGTTGGTGAACGCCCCTGTGATACCATGCGATGTGAGCAGCAATGATGACATGCTGAACCTTCTTACAAAGGCGAAGGAACATTTTGGAGGAGGGGTTGATTTCATATTGCATTCTATAGGCATGAGCCTGAATGTTAGAAAAGGAAAACACTACACGGAAATCGACTATGGTTTCAATCAAAAAACCCTGGACATCTCAGCCATGAGTTTGCACAGGTTACTGGCAACGGCTATGAAGCTTGATGCGATCAACGAATGGGGAAGCGTAGTAGCACTTACATATATCGCATCTCAACGGGTATTTCCTGATTACAATGAAATGGCGGATGCAAAAGCATTGCTTGAAAGCGTTACCCGGAGTTTTGGTTATCACTATGCAGTAAAAAAGCATGTACGGGTCAACACGGTTTCACAATCTCCTACAAGGACTACAGCAGGCAGCGGCGTTAAAGGATTTGATGGTTTTATCAACTATGCCGAAAAGATGAGCCCGCTTGGAAATGCATCTGCTGAAGATTGTGCAAATTTCTGCGTCGTTTTGTTCAGTGATATGACGAGGATGGTCACCATGCAAAACCTTTTCCATGACGGCGGATTTTCTTTTACAGGTGTTACAGAAGAAGTGATCACACAAATGGAAAAATAGATGTTCGTGAATACTTCACCATTCGCCTGCATACTTCAGCTCTTCATCTGAACTGATTTTAAGATGCCAGTATTTTATCCTGGTGATTTGACGTAAATGAAGATAATCGTGCGCCAGCCAGTTGGTTAAAAAGAAGCTTGCCGAAACCCATCCTAAAGCAGGATGCTGAAATTTGTGATCCCAGGAAATTTCATCAATAGATTTCAACCAGTTTACAGATTTTTTACGTTCCTCCAGGAAATTGTTCAGTACAACTGTGAAATCCTGGGATATATAATCCCGTGACTTTACCCAGTTCACCGGGTCGATCAATGGTGGCAGTAGTTTTGATGACTCTACAGCAAATTGCAAACGCGTTCTGAAATCTTCACGCTCCTCATCATATAAGTGACAAATGATTTCCAGTAAGCACCACTTACCATTTTCATATCTCCACAAATATTCATCCCTCGGTGTGTCTTCCAGATAGTGCATGAAAACTCCGGCATTTTTTTCAAGCTTCAATATACAATCATGGTGGTTCAAATAAACTGGTTTATGTTCAGGTAACTTGAAGATGGTCATGCAAAAATAAAATTCTTTTTCAGCTCTTACCATTAAATCAGCAAAGCCATGTGTTTGATCTAAATCAAAAGCCGTTCAAATCTTTGAACGGCTTTTGCCATATTTTGAATGACATGTTTTAAAATTTCAATACTCATCCTCGTTGAAGAAAAAATCTTCCTGGCTTGGGTAATCTGGCCAAATATCCTCAAGTCCCTCATAGATTTCACCTCCTTCATCTTCAAGCTCCTGCAGGTTTTCGACAACTTCTATCGGAGCCCCGCTGCGAATGGAATAATCTATTAATTCATCCTTTGTTGCAGGCCAGGGTGCATCTTCCAGGTGTGAGGCCAATTCCAGTGTCCAAAACATATCAGTATCTCCTTTTATATCTTAACGTAAAAACAAAATATATGCCGTCTTAATTTTCCGCAAATGTAAAAGTTAAATTCATATTTCCAAAAGTTGTTTTAAATGCGGTGGTTACACTATTGTTGCATATTGAAAATAAAAGACTGCAACGATCGGTGAATTTGTTTTAGATTTTCACTTTTGTATTATAAATTTTACATTTAAGCCTATGTTGATCGCTACGGGTATTTATAAGAATTATGGTGCATTACCGGTGTTGAACGGTGTAGACATCAATATCAACAAAGGCGAAATAGTTAGCATTGTTGGCTCTTCCGGCGCTGGTAAAAGTACACTTCTTCACATCCTGGGTACCCTGGATACTGCTGATAAAGGAGAAATATTCCTTGGAAAAGAAAGGGTAGATACCTTGACGGGCAAAAAGCTTGCTGCTTTCAGGAATACCCATATTGGGTTTGTTTTCCAGTTTCATCATTTACTGCCGGAATTCACGGCATTTGAAAATGTTTGTATTCCGGCATGGATAGCAGGGAGGAAAAAGAAGGAGGCGGCGGAACAGGCATTGTCGCTGTTGCAGGTACTGGGACTGGAAAAAAGATCCGAGCACAAACCCAACGCGCTCTCAGGCGGAGAACAGCAACGGGTAGCGGTTGCTCGTGCGCTCATCAACAATCCATCCATTGTGATGGCCGATGAACCTACCGGTAACCTCGACAGTAAAAATGCCAGGGAGCTTCACAATCTTTTTATCGAGCTGCGTAAAAAATTCGGGCAGACATTTTTAATTGTCACTCACAATGAGGAAATGGCTAAAATGAGCGACAGGATCCTGCATATGAAAGACGGAAGAATGTACAATGGAAATATGCAATGATCCCGTAATCTATGCAGAGCCGTTTATAGTCTTGGTTTCCAGGGAACTTCCTGCACCTTCAGCAATTGCCCTGTATATCTTGCCAGGACAAACAGGTAATCGCTTAACCGGTTTAAATATTTTATCACGAGCGGATCCACAAATAATTGTTCGTCCTGCATGTGAACGCACCATCTTTCGGCGCGTCTGCACACACATCTTGCAATATGAATTGAAGAAACAACGTGGTGGCCGCCAGGTAAAATAAAAAATTTCATTTCTGGTAGTTTTTCATTCATACCATCAATTTCTTTTTCCAGCAACTCAACATCTTTTTCGTGGAGATCGGGAATTTTCATTTTAGGAGCTTTTTCAGGATCACAGGCCAGAGATGAGCCAATGGTAAAAAGCCTGTCCTGTATTTCTTTCAGCGTTTCGCCTGCAGGCTTATCCGTAGATTCATCGCCAACCAACCCGATCCATGAATTCAATTCATCAATGGTGCCGTATGTTTCAATCCTGATGTTGCTTTTCGAAACTTTTGTACCCCCGATCAGGCCAGTCTTTCCAAGGTCTCCGGTTTTCGTGTAAATTTTTATTGACATAAATATTTTAGTGAATTGGAATTTAAAACAGCGATTGAAAAGAAAAACTAGTGTTAAGTTAAGGAATTGTCAATCGTGAATAAATCGTGAATAGGCAATATTTCATAATTCACCATTCACCACCTGCCTGCGGGCAGATTCACCATTCACAAAATAAGCTCAGCTTGTATGAATTTACGGACAAAACGGTTGATTCATGCAGTTGATGGTTGCGCCTGCATGGGTGCAGGAGGCGTGGTTGTATCGCTTTCAACCACACCATCCAGTAACCGAACAACCCGGTGGGCATGTTGTGCAATATCCACTTCATGGGTAACCAGGATCACAGTATTGCCTTCCAGGTGGATTTTTCCGAATATTTCCATGATCTCGCTTGAGGTTTTTGAATCCAGGTTACCCGTGGGTTCGTCTGCCAATATGATCGAAGGATTGTTTACCAGTGCGCGTGCTATCGCAACCCGCTGTCCCTGTCCGCCAGAGAGTTCGTTGGGTTTGTGATGGCTTCTGTCGGCAAGGCCAACGCGCTCAAGCATTTCCAAAGCCTGTTCAGTTCTCCTTTTTTTGGAGGTACCATTGTAAACAAGGGGCAATGCAACATTTTCTGCGGCCGTAAGCCTTGGCAATAAATTAAATTGCTGGAACACGAAACCGATTTCTTTATTACGCACTTCCGCCAGGTCATTGTCTTCCAGTTGACTCACATCTTTACCATTCAGGATATATTTACCTCCTGTAGGAGAGTCAAGGCATCCCAGGATATTCATCAGGGTGGATTTGCCACTCCCGCTTGGCCCCATGAGGGCTACATATTCATTTTTAAAAATATCAAGTGAGATTGCTTTCAACACTTTTAATTCCTGCCTGCCGAGGTAATAACTTTTATTGATTTTATCCAGATGAATCATCGGGTCCATAATGATTACTTAGTGAAAATTGGTGAAGTAAGTTTTAAATTGGCTGGCTCTTTTTTCAATTAATCTTTCTTAATTACTTTCGGAACTTTAAAATATTGCTTATCATGAAATGGGGCATTTTGTAAAGCTTCTTCACGGGTGATTGTTTGTTTTGCCACATCTTCTCTCAGGACGTTGATATTTTCACTCATGTGCAGCATGGGTTCAACGCCGGTTGTGTCAAGCTCCTTCAATTTCCCGATGAACGCTATCATTTTCCTGAGGTCATTTTTGATCTCTTCTTTTTCTTCCTCTTTAAATTCAAGGCGTGCAAGTTGTGCAAGATTTTTGATCATATCGTCATTCACTTCCATACAACAAATATACTTGATTGTTATTTTTCTTCTTACAGCGGTTCAACTTCATGCTTTTTGCTCCAGGTATATCAATGACCCGGGATCATATTGAATTTTTTTTATGATTTCATCTGACTCGCATTTATAAAATAAGAAATCCCCTTTACACAAACCTGACATTGAATGATGGCCAATGAAAAAATTCTCCTTCATTGTATCATTAAAATTTGAAATAGAAAATAATGAAGACATGTTATCTTCGTCACATGATGGATAAAAATCGTGAAATTGTGATGAGTGGGATCAGGCCAACAGGATTTCTGCACCTGGGAAATTATTTCGGGGCCATCAGGAATTACATTCGAATGCAGGATGAATTTGAATGTTTTTTCATGGTGGCCGACCTGCATTCACTTACCACGCATCCTGATACGAAGGATTTGCGTGCGAATGTTCACAGGGTGCTGGCAGAAAATATTGCATGTGGCCTTGATCCTGATAAAGTGGCGTTGTATTGCCAAAGCCATGTTCACGAAACAACAGAATTGTACCTGTACTTAAATATGCTTGCTTATAAGGGTGAGTTGGAAAAGACAGCGACTTTTAAAGATAAAGTGAGGATGCAGCCTCAAAATGTAAACGCTGGGCTGCTCACATACCCGGTTTTGCAAACTGCTGACATCATTTTACACAGGGCCAAATATGTACCTGTGGGGAAAGACCAGGAACAGCATCTCGAAATGGCAAGAAACTTTGTGAACAGGTTCAACCACCGGTATGGCGAAGTTTTCCCCGAGCCCTCCGCGTTTAATTACAGTGATAACCTGGTAAAAATTCCAGGGCTTGATGGCGAAGGTAAAATGAGTAAAAGTGAAAACCAGATGTCCACTTTATATCTCGCTGATAACAATGACCTCATCCGGAAGAAGGTGATGAGGGCGAAAACAGACACAGGCCCGCTTGAAAAAAATTCACCAAAACCCGGTTATATCCAAAATATTTTCATGCTGATGGACCTTGTTTCTGAAAAAAAGGTATTTCAAAAATATGAGCATGATTATGGCGAGTGTAATATCCGGTATGGCGAGATGAAAAAACAGCTGGCAGAAGATATGATCGCTTTTATTTCTCCCATACGGGAAAAAGCACACCTTATCTTAAATGATGAAAATTATCTGCAGCAAGTGATGGAAAAAGGTGCAGAAAAGGCCAGGAACAGTGCGGCAGCAACTATTCAGCTGGTACGCCAGGCCATGGGGTTGAATTATTTTTGATATTCGTTCCGCTTTTAGAATTTTAGATATACATTTATCCATCATGCAGGATTGAAACTGAACTTCAGTTATGGCAAAATCTAAAAAACCTAAACACATTGCAGTAGCAGGTAATATTGGGGCAGGTAAAACAACACTGACAGAATTATTAAGCAAACATTATAAATGGATACCGCAGTTTGAGGATGTTGATCACAATCCATATCTCAATGATTTTTATGAAGAGATGCCCAGGTGGAGCTTTAACCTCCAGGTTTATTTTTTAAACAGCCGTCTCACACAGCTGCTTGAAATCCAGCGTGGTACCGAAACCGTTATTCAGGACAGAACCATTTACGAAGATGCCAATATTTTTGCTCCCAATCTTCATGACATGGGGCTGATGAGCAAGAGGGATTTCGATAATTATTACAGCTTTTTCGAAACACTTAAAAGCATGGTAAAACCTCCGGACCTGCTGATCTACCTGAATGCATCCGTGCCTACCCTTGTTGCACAAATCCAAAAACGGGGAAGGGAATACGAGGAAAATATCCGGCTCGATTATTTAAAAAAGCTGAACGAATTTTATAATAAATGGATCAGCAATTACAAAGAGGGCCCGTTGCTGATCATTGATGCTGATAAAAATAAATTTTCAGAAAACGAGGAAGACCTTGGCAAAATTATCAACCAGATAGACGCACAGTTGTATGGCCTCTTTTAGCCTGGAACCCAATATCTAAAACAGTTCTGAAGCCGGAACATTGCACCTTTTGCCATTTATTATAACCGCTTGCACATTATTAACCTAATTAGTTTCTATAAAATCGTAGTTTAAAAAACTTATAATTATTTATCTAAAAACTATTGTATGAATCCTGGAAAATTTCTCTTGCAAAAAGTGGCATTGGCGGTCATGGTGGTAACATCGGTAAATGTGCTGGCCCAGCCCGCAGTTACAACGCCCCGTGTTCCAAGTCCGGCCGCATCGGTTAACCAAACAATTGGAATTTCAACAATAGGTGTAAAATACTCAAGGCCATCCGTAAAAGGGCGTGAAATATGGGGCGCTCTTGTTCCATATGGCTGGAACGTTCAACAATTTGGTGCAGGTAACCCGGCTCCATGGCGTGGCGGCGCTAATGAAAATACAGTGCTTTCACTTTCTCACCCGGCAACAATTGAAGGCCAGGCAGTTCCCGCAGGTGACTACGGGTTATTTTTTGTGATCAATAAAGACAATTCCGGCGAAGTGGTCCTGTCTAAAGAAAGCAGGAACTGGGGTAGTTTTTGGTATGATCAGAAAGCTGACCAGATGCGGGCAAAAATTCAACTTCGTTCCATACCCGAAACTGACCTGCTTACCTACGACTTTACCAGTATTACAAAGAACTCTGCAGAACTGGACCTCAACTGGGAGAAAAAACAATTTCCCATCAGGATTGAATTTGCTGTGGACAGCATCGTAATAGACAATGCTGTAAAGGAATTAAAAGGTGCAACAGGATTTGCCTGGCAGGGTTATGCAAGCGCCGCTAATTATGCTTTGCAAAACAAAACAAATTATGACCAGGCACTCACATGGATCAACCAGGCAATTGTGATGAACAATAATTTCAACACGGTAATTACCAAGGCCAGGATTCTTGAACAAATGGGTAAAAAAGAGGAATCCGGGAAAATAATGAAAGAGGCAATGGATTTATCAACAGAAGTTGAGTTGAATGCATATGGATACCAGTTATTGAATGCCGGTAACCAGGAGCAGGCAATTGACATGTTTCTACTCAATACACAGCGTCATCCAAAAAGTGCCAATACCTGGGACAGTCTTGGGGAGGCTTATGCAACGAAAGGAGATAAGAAAAATGCAATCATTAGTTTTAAAAAATCTCTCAGCATGAATCCCGCGGCCAATGTAAAAGCCAATTCAGAGAAATTTCTTCACCAGTTGGGTGCACAATAAAGTTTATATGGGAAAAAATACCCGGAACATTTGCACACCTTTAAATTTCTGCCAATGGTTTCCGGTTTTTTTTTGACATTAAGATTTCCTGTA
>JBDUCQ010000224.1:0-2712 GCA_040003385.1 Ginsengibacter sp.
CCATTCACTTCGCCGCTTTCTGTAAATCCGCCCAACCCCATTTTTTTTCTATCACAGGACCCTTCATCAGGTAGAGAGTAGGATTTGTCCGGGCAGCGGTTTTCAACGCGGTAGCATCACAGCTTAATACCGGGAGGCTGAAATTGTTTGTATGATTGAAATATTGATCCGCATCACCTGCCTGGGATGCAACGACAACAATGGGCCTGTTTTTCTGCTTTGCAAATGTATAAAGGCTGGTAAAATTTGTCAGCCAGCGGCCGGTTCCCTGCAAATCTTTTATAAAAAAGATATAGTACTCGTTCGCCTGGTTCAACAGGCTTTCCGTTGTATCAGTTCCTGATAAAGTTGAGATGAAAAAATCTTTTATCGGGGGCTCATTGTTTTTTCCTTTTTCAATCACCACATCTTCCCTGCTCACGAAAGTCCAGGTAGAATCAGGCAATTCATTTTTAGAAAATTGCTTTTTCTGCCCGTTCTTTTCATAGGTGAATTTAAAGTCAACTTTATCAGGCACTGCATTAGATGGCATTTTGCGAAGCTCTAAAATGTTGTTGCCCACTTTGTAGGGCAGGCAATCCTTAACAGGAAGGTGCCGCAATGCATACCACTGAAAGAATATGACAATCACTGTAGAGATCAGTATGATCAACGAGTTGATCCCCGGGGTGAATACAGGTTGAATGTATTTTACGCCGGCGCAAATGATCAGGATCAGCACAAAAAGTAACAGGTCTTTCATGAATGATTGCATCGCGGTAAGCGGAATGCAATCTCCAAAACATCCGCATGTGGCAATCTTGCCTGAAAACACGGCATACCCTGTTAAAAAAGTAAAGAACACAATCAGGACTAAAAGAAGAAGGCTGAAAAATCTTTTATTCCATCCCAGGATAATTGCCACACCCACAATAATTTCAAGGGTGATCGTGATGATTGAAAATGGAAGCGCAAAATCATTCAGCCATGACATAAGTCCCTTCAAAGAAGGATACTGGCTCCAGACTTCAAAAAATTCCTGCATTTTATAAGAAAGTCCCAATGGGTCATTTGCCTTTACCAGGCCTGAAAAGATAAACAGGAGCCCTACAAATACCCTTGCAACATTTACTAAAGTTCTCATTGAAATTCGTTGATTTTCAAACTACACATTTTGTTTGGCGGATAAAATGAGGGCAAAAGCAGAATAATTGATAATGTCGAATAAGTTCGCTTCAATTCCTTCACTGATCAATGTTTTATTGTCATTGCTGATGATTTTTTTTATGCGCAACACTTTGGCAAGGATAAGGTCAGCAAAGCTTTGCTGGCTCATGTCTCTCCACGCTTCGTCATAATCATGATTTTTATCTTCCATTAATTTTTTAGACATGGATATTTTTTCATCATACATTTTTTCTACGAGTGCCACATCCATATCCTCCATCTCATCATTATTGATCTCTGATTGAATTAGTCCAATCACTGCATAATTCAGGATGCCTTTAAATTCGTCCAGTATGTCATCTTCAATTTTTTGAACCCGGTTCTCCTGGATGTTTCTTATCCGGCGTGCTTTTATATAGATCTGGTCTGCTATCGAAATTGCCCGGTAAACCCGCCACGAAGTTCCGTAATCTTTGGTTTTTTGGATAAAGATACCCCGGCAACCGGCAATTGCACTATCGTACTCCTGATTGGTATTATCTTGCATAGTTGTGATGCATCAGCTGATGTATTTTCAAAAATAAATGAAAACAATTAATGTTCACATTAAACTGTAAGGGCAAACTTGTTTCGATTGATAAAGCGATGGTGATGGGAATCATCAACACATCAGCCAATTCATTTTACCCGGCCAGCAGCATGGCGTCTACAGATGCTGTAGTGGAACAGGCAGGAAAAATGATCATGGAAGGTGCGGACTTCCTGGACGTTGGCGGCCAAAGCAGTAAACCAGGGAGTTTACCGGTTTCCGAAAACACGGAGCTGGACAGAGTATTGCCTGCCATCGAGGCGATCGTAAAAAATTATCCTGAAGTACTGATTTCTGTTGATACCTATCGCTCAAAAGTGGCAGCCGCTGCGGTAAATGCAGGTGCATGTATCATCAACGATATCAGTGGAGGGGAAATGGATGCAGGTATGCTGGCTGTTGCCGGATCTCTCCGTGTACCCTATATATGCATGCACATGAAAGGAACTCCGGAAACAATGCAGCAGGAACCTGCTTATGAAGATGTGACAAAAGAGGTATGCCGCTTTTTTATTCAAAAGGTACATGCCTGTGAAGCATCAGGCATCCATGATATCATTATGGATCCGGGTTTTGGATTTGGAAAATCAATCACCCAGAATTTCCAGCTTTTAAAAAACCTTCCGGTATTTAAAATGTTTAATAAACCATTGTTGATAGGCATTTCACGAAAGTCGACCGTATACAAAACTCTTGGAATTTCAGTGGATGATGCGTTGAACGGAAGCACGGTGTTGCATACACTGGCATTGATGAATGGCGCAAATATTCTACGGGTTCACGATGTGAAGGAAGCAAAAGAAGCCGTCCTGCTTTTCGAACAATATACGAATGCTTAAAAAAAAACACCAGGCAGCTTCGTTGTTGTAGAACCCGCTGCATGGTGATGAAATATTTGGAAATTATTTTGTCGATGGCTGCTGCTGTGGCTGCTGCCCGTTACGCTGTTGCTGCATTTGTTGCAACTGTTGCATGGC
>JBDUCQ010000112.1:0-9033 GCA_040003385.1 Ginsengibacter sp.
CTGAGCCTTTGAAGTTCATTGGATGAGATGTCAAGATATTCCTTTGTTTTTTGTGCATCGTTAATGGCATTGAAATTCCTGAGCGCTTCTATGGCAACGCTAACTGTTGCGATGGGCGTTTTCAGCTCATGTGTGACATTACTGATAAAATCACTTTTAATTTCAGCAAGCCGTTGCTGGCGAAGAAGGTTGCGGTACAACAATACAAATGAAACAATCGTGAGGGTAATTAATAATAAAGAAAAAAGGATGGGCATTGATAATTTTTTCAATAGGTATGGCGTCGTATTCAGCAATGAAAGTTGGTAAGTAAAAGGATGTGCAAAACCTATTACAACTTTAGACATATCATCTTCATCTTCGGGCTTTGCTCCCTGCGATCTTGTGACTGAAAAAGGTACCCTGATATTTTCTTTTTGCAAAGCGGCAGAATATTTTGCCCTGATGTCCTGCAGTTTAATGGTATCCTGCAGTGAGTCAACTTTATAAAGCATATTAAAAATGTGGGGGTCACCATCCGAAAGCTTTTTGAATTCCGGCGGTAACGAATCTTTCCTGATAATTTGGGTGTCTCCCATTGCAATTACAATGGTGGAATACGATGTATCTGTTTTGAGTGAGTCATGTACTTTGTTTTGTAACGCGTTCACCATCGTAATTACCTCGCGTCCCGGATGCCTCCTGTTATCATCAAAAACAGAATGAACGTCTTCATTGATCAGTATTTTTCTTTTTTCCATTCCAGGGGTGAAAGTCATATTACCCGGGAACTTTAAATTGGCCGTTTGCAACTGTCTCACTATTTCCTGGAAGACCACGTTTGTCTTTATCTGCATTGACCTTTTTTCACGGTCATAATTGTCTGCCAGCCAATACACCTGGAACCCAATGATCGCTAAAAGGCTGATCAACATCAACAGAGGGTCCGGTATGATCATTTTTTTCATCAGGTCACAAATTTATACATTCATAATCGCCCGGATGAAGCCGTTAACCTTTATTAACCTTAATGATAGGTGGATTAACCCAAACTAATTTTTACGCTCGTTAGCTTTACTATACAACCAAATAATAAAAATTATGAAAACAATGTACCTGGTTTTGATGAGCCTGTTATTTTTATCAGCTTCAGCACAGCAAAGAGAAGGCAAGGTAATTTATACGAGAACCATGCAAATGCAAATTCATATCAATGACGATGATGAAATGCAGAAAGTGATGCCAAGGACACGAACTGATAAATTTGAGCTTGTTTTTGGCAACAACCAGTCGATTTGGAGACACCTGGATGATGATGATAACACCGATGAAATATCCGGGAACGGAATGCAGATCAGGATGATGGCGCCGGGGCAAAATGAAATTGTTTTTCATGATTTCAATACTAGTAAGCGAGTAGAACAAACGGAGATCATGGACAGAAAATTTATTGTAACAGACAGTATACATAAACTCAATTGGAAGATCACCGGCGAAACACAAAATATTCTTGGGCATCTTTGTCAGAGAGCTACATCATCACGTACCGGGAAGCGAACGCAAATGAATATTGACAATGGTAAAATGGAAAAAAAAGAAATAAATGATACAACGAATATGATCGCATGGTTTACAACAGAAATACCAGTGCCTGCCGGGCCAGAAGTACAGGGACAACTTCCGGGACTTATACTGGCTCTGGAAATGAACGATGGAAGAATGAGCTATAAAGCACTAGAGATCTCACCTAAAGCTGATGTTTCACTTATTAAAGAACCGGTGAAAGGCAAGAAAGTTACACCTTCTGAATTTTTGATTGAAAGGGATAAAATGATGACGGAGATGCAAAAAAATAACCAGGGCGGTAACCGTGTGATACGGATACAAAATTGATCACCCTTTTGAATTATTAGAACCAATTTAGCCGGTAGTCAATTTATAATTTAAAGAGGGCTTTTAAAAACTCTATCGGGTCTTAAATAAATTTTAAGGCCAGCGTGACAATATCTGAATGAAGCCCGTCAGTCCGTTTGTAATGTGCATACCTCAGTTCGATGTTGTTCAAATGTTTAATGTTAAATATTCCGCCAGGCTGTCCTAACCTTATTTCGGCGCCCTCTGAGTTGCTATTGAATTTCGAAAGGTCATCATCAGTTGTGTAAAATGCTTCTGAAGACTGATGCTGTTTGTATCCGGCAAAATATTTCACGCCATTTTGTGTGTAAAAGCGGTAAAAGGGACTGATCGAAATGAAAGAAGTGATTTTTACCGGTAGCTCAACATCAAGGGTATGTGCTGTCAGGCCCCAATCATCATGGTAAAACCTGTAAAAGGAACGAACAATAAATTTATCACCTGCAAAATAATTCATGCGTAAACCAATAGGGATCTTTAACCTGGAGGAGGGTAATTTTTCATTTGTTTCAATGCCATCAGAAAAATAAATACGATGGAATGGAGTGCCCAGGTAACCGTTCTGGTATACCACATCACCCAATAATGAAAACTGGAACCGCTGATTCACCAAATGAGAAAATACAAGAGAACCGCTGTATGAATTCCTGGCGGCTGACGGATAGTTTTGTTGTCCGCGTGCCTGTGACGTACCGGCGCGCAGTTCAACCGGCAATATTACTTTTAAATGATCAAGGTATGCCTGTCCCTTTAATGTAAACTCCGTGTTCTTATCTTTTGAAGTATTTGTAAATCCTGCCCCACCCCCTATAGACTGATAATCATATTCACCGGAATAGGATCCTGTAAAGTTCACGGCATTCCCTTTCTGTTCATTGCTGATGCCATAGCTAATCGTCGGATAAATCCTCGTGTCAGCATACGAGGGAGAAGATACTATGCCCGGATCTATTTTATCGGATGAGGCTGACGTGTAATGATCAACTCCCAATTCAAACCCCAGGTCATGCCTTCGATTGTGCTGATCATATTTATTCAGCTTGATCTCGAAAGTAGTTGCATAATCAGAGAGCTTTTCAGTGCCAATACCTCCTGTTACAGGCGAAAGGTTGCCATCCTGGTGATAATAGCTTGTAATAAAGTTGATCTCGGTTGGGGTTAATTTTTTATTTTTATATACCGCAGAATCACTTGCAGATTGTGAAAATGCACCCAATACTCCGATGTACAACCCTATAATGGCCAAAGATAATTTTCTCATAAATTGTTGAATGATTTCCTTAATTACATCCGCATCCACCGCCTGTTTTTCCGCCGTTGGCGCCTGAAGCCCCTTCCCTGTAAACCTGGAAGTTCATTTCAAATTTTTGGGCCTTCCTGGGGGCAAGCTCCATCTCTGCATCGTTTAGATATATTTTCTGGTATGCCTTTGGAGCCGTACATGAATGCAGCAAACACGCACTGCAGAATATAAAAAGGGCGAACATAAATTTGTGGAATATTTTCATAGCAGAACATTAAGAAACTTTAATATTTGATGATGTAAAAAGATGATTGCTTTCGTCAATTATGATACAGCTTGTATTTGGAAGTTGATTTACAAGGTGAAGCCCTGCCTGGATACCCATAACCATCACCGGAGTTGCCAAAGCGTCCGCCAGCTCTGCGCTTGGGGCAATGATCGTAACACTTTTTATGCCGGAGACAGGGTAACCCGTCTTAGGATCGATGGTATGAGAATATTTTTTGCCATTGATCACAGCAAATTTTTCATAATTGCCTGAAGTGGCTACTGCCATATTTGAAATATTGATGGAAGAAAAAATATGAGTCCGGGCATTAGGATCTGCGATGCCTATCGTCCATGGTTTGCCGTTGGGTTGGAGGCCCCATGCCGTAAGATCTCCTGCAGCATTCACCACTCCACTCTGTATCCCCATTTTTTGCAATAAATTTTTAGCTTTTTCTGCTGCGTAACCTTTACCAATTCCCCCGAAACCAATGCGCATCCCTTTCTCTTTTAAAAAAATGGCAGACGCATCCTCATCCACAATGATATTTTTATAGCTGATCAGACTTACCGAATTTCTAGCTAAAACAGGGTCAGGCAGCGATGTCATATTGATGTCAAAATTCCAAAGTTTTTTATCGATCGAACCATATGTAATGTCAAAGGATCCCTGGGTGATCTCAGAAATTTTAATGCTGCGTTTCACGAGATCCATTACTTCTTTCTCAACTTTTACTGGTCGTATCCCAGCAAATTCATTGATGCGGTTTGTGTCGCTCTCGTCATTAAAGGTGGTCAGTAACTTTTCTATACGCTGAATTTCTGAGACTGCTGCATCTATGCATTCACCTGCATAGAAATCATCCGTAGTTACGAGTGAAATGGCAAAACGGTTGCCCATCAACCGCAATTCTTTTCTGTGAATAGTCAGTTTTTCCGTCTTCTCAGCGGTTTTCATCCATATGCTGTTTTATTACATCAACAAATTGTTGCGCTGAAAGTTCAGGCAGTCCATCCCATTTGTGAAGAACCTTACCTCCGCCCGTGAGTAACAGCGTATAGGGAAATTTACCATCAGGGTTGTAGGCTGCAGCAAGAGTTTCGTTCAATTTCTTTTGTTCAGTTGATAACTTATGTTTTTTCTGGCGGGGAAAATCAGCGTTGGCCAACACAAGATTTTCAGCAGCGAATTGTGCAAAAGCGTCGCTCTCAAAAATGTTTTTTTTCATTTGGATGCATGGTGAGCACCAGTCGGAACCCGAGAAATTCAAAAGTATTAATTTATTGGTTTTTGCTGCTTCCTTTTTCGCTTCATTGAAATTACTGTACCATTTTGCTGGTGTAATGAACAACGATATCATGAGAAGACAAGTACTGATTATTTTCATACGGATGACTTTATTTCTCTCAAAGATAAAATAAAGCCATCTCCCAAACCTGACCGCGTTTGTATTTTGAATTATTTTAACGTTGCACAATCCATTTTAACTGGGATGCTTAAAAGTATCATTTGGTTGGCTCCGGTTCTGAATAATGGCAGAAAGCTGGTTAGGTTGATTAACGACTGATCATTTTTATTCCACCACGGTTGGACCCATTGTCAATCCCGGTTTTGGTGAGGTTGTAACTGAAGGAAAGCAGAAAGTACCGCCGGAGGCTGTTAACACGGCTGTCTTCAATAAAATTTTGACTGGCATTGCGACTGAGGGAAGTATTGCGATTTAAGATGTCATTGGCGGAAAATTTTAGTTCGCCCCGGTTAAATCGTAAAACCTGTTTTGAAAGAACTGTATTCCATAAAGGTATCTTAGAACTAAAACCGGTTGAATATTGGTTGTTCACCCTGTAGGTTAGATCTGTCGAAAAGAAAAAACCTTTACCCGCCTGTATTCCTGCTTCCGTACTATATTCCTGTGTCAGGTATTTTGCTCGTGGCAAAGTTTTTACCGAATATGAGGTATTCGAATAAGTGAGCGATGCGCCCAGTGAGATGTTTATTTTCTCAGTTGGATTCATATCCAGCTTAATTTCAGGTCCCACCGTTGTAGTATTGATCGTATTCGTAATTTCATTTACGAATTGGTTTCCATGATAACGGAAAATCCCTGAGGAAATATCTATTGAACCCTTTAAAAAATGAACAGGAAATCCATAACTTAAATTTCCGTTCAGATTGTAAACACCGTTGACATTCACCGGTAATACAGAGTCAATTCCACGATTGTCTATTTTGTCATAGTTCACAATTTTATTCTTTGTCTCCGCGAATGAAAGAAACACAAAAAAATTCCTGTTTTTGAAAGGATCAACCAATGACGCATTGAGTCTTACTGTATGCGTATACTCTTGTTTAAGATTTGGATTTCCAAGTTTGATGTAAAGCGGATTTGTATTGTCGGGGATGGGCTGTAATTGTGATATCGTTGGTTGATTGGTGGCAGTGGAGTAGTTAACCATAATATTCTTAAAGCGCGAAAAATTATATTGAAATCTTGCATTGGGCAAAACATTCAGAAAATTCCTTGTGATGAATGAATCTTTAACACCACTGATGACTTTTCCAGCGATCAAGGCTGACTGTAAATTCGCACCTGCGGCAAAGCTGAATAATTTTGATTGTCTTCTTAACCTGATACCACTTGTTGTATATTTATAAACGTTCTCATAATTGTTTGTGAGCAGGTCATTAAGCCGGTCAAATTTTCCATTGTTCAAATTGTAATCAAAGGTTATTTTATTATTGCTGTTCTTGGTATAGCTGGTGGCCAGTGTAAATTCAAGGAGGGATCTTTTGAAAACCGGTTCTGTATAAACCCATCTCAAATTTACTCCGTACAGGCTGGCAGCATTTTTATTTGCCTGGTTGATGGTATCTGATGAAATTGTGTTTCCGGGGGTATAAAAATTCGTTAACGAATTAGTATACCCGTTTCCATTACTGTGATCGAGGTTGCTCAATATGTTTACTGAGAAGGTTCTCCCCTTTTTGTGAAATTTTTTTCTGAATAAAATATTTGTGCTGATTGTATTCCCTTCAGCATTAGCTGCATTGGCGCTGTTCCCATCATTGAGACTATCTCCGTTTCCGGATAACGTTCTGTACAAAGATGATTCAGTGTTGTGCGTTTGCTGGTAATTAATATTGGATGATATTTTTATTGAATGAAAAGAATCAATCTGGTAATCAGCATTGAAATTTAACCTGTGACTGTTGTTCAGGTTATCCGTATAAGCCGTTTGGTTGTATAAATTGGCAGGTGCAAAATATTGTCTTTTGGTTGTGGTTTTACGGTTTGGATTGTATCGACTATAAAAATAATTGCCCTGGAAATCTGTTTTCGAACCAACTATATCATTGAAATTGATCCCGCCCGCCCAGGTTGTATTTATTCCACTGTTAGTTCCCCCGAGTAAAGCGGCCAGCGGATCATCCCTGGATATTGTGAGGTCGATGTTCCCGCCTCCATTTTTTAACTGGTTGAGCGCCCCGGTAAAACTCAGCACGTCCATGAAGGAGAACCCTTCTGTATTAGTATTATTGGCCATTCCTAATACAGAAAATTGACGGGCCCCTTTGAAAGAATTTATATTAAACCTGCCCTGGTAGCGTTGACCAGTACCCGAACCTGCAGAAACTTTTCCAAATCCGCCTTTCTTTTTGTCTTTTTTGAGTTTCAGGTTGATTGTCTTCTCACTATTGCCATCATCAAAGCCGGTCATCTGCGCCTGGTCACTTAATTTATCATAAACCTGTACTTTATCGATTGCATCAGCAGGTAAATTTTTGGTTGCTATTTTAGGATCATTCCCAAAAAATTCCTTCCCGTCTACCAGCACTTTCTGAACCTTCTCACCCTGTGCTTTTACAGTTCCATCTTTTTCAACTTTTACACCGGGAAGCTTTTTCAGCAGGTCCTCAACATTTGCATTGGGCAATGTTTTGAAGGAACCTGCATTATATTGTATAGTATCATCTAATAGCATTACAGGTGCAGACTCTGCAGTTACCAGCACTTCGGACAGTACCTTGTTTTTATCGACCATGATTATATTGCTCAGGTCAATTATTTTATGCTCGTTGTCTATGCTGAATATTTTGCTGGTATTGTGATAATTTACATGACTGATGAGCATGCGGTAATCTCCATTATTGAGTCCATTGAGCTGAAAACTTCCCTTTGAATCGCCCATTGTGAAAGTAACCAGCGATGAGTCTTTTTTATTCATTAGGGTAATTGTTGCTCCGGGTATTGCCTCATTTTTTAATGTATCAAAAACAACTCCCCTAATGGTGCCGGTGTTTTGTGAAAACAACTGCAAACAAAAAGCAGTGAGAGAAAATAGTAAACTTATTTGTTTCATGGCAAAAATTTACAGGAACAAAATTATTGGTGCTTTACCACAAAGGCGGTTAACCATCATTGGTTTATTGTTAATCAACGTTAAGAAATGCGGTGAAATATTTCGTGTGCGATGTGAAGAGATAAATTAATTTCTTTAGCTCCGGATCATTTAATTTTCACGTAAGGATATTTTCCTTTGATCTCCTGGTTCAAAAATATTCCTTTGGCGCCCGAGTCTTTTAATTCGGCATATATTGTCTCCGGAACATTTTTTAATCGAAGATCATTCCTGACACGAAGGTCATACGCAGAGTTGCGGTACACAGGATCATACAGTATGGCAGAAATAACCGTTGAAGGCATTTTATTTTTTAGCGATTCAACTAATTAGTTTTCCAAAATAATGCCAGTTGTAAATTAATGTTATTGAATTATTTCATTAAAATTGTGCATGAATAAAATTTTTAAAGTCAAACGGATTGCACTTTATTTTTTTATTTGCGGGATCATTTCTTCGTGCCAGACATCCTCAGATAAAAAACCTGTTTCACAAACATCCTCCCCGCACCATGACATCAGCCTGCAGTTGATAAATGATAAGATCCAATCTCCCGTGGCATTAGCGGTTCCCGGGGATGGAAGCAATCGGCTTTTTATATGCCAGAAGGAAGGTAAAGTTTGGATTTTGCAAAATGGCAACCTGCTTTCAACCCCTTTTTTGGATGTTCGTGAGCAAATGGTATCAATAAATTCCGGGTATGATGAACGCGGGCTGCTGGGAATGGCATTTCACCCTGACTTCAGAAAAAACCACAAATTCTACGTCTATTTCAGCGCACCATCTGGCAATAAGGACAGTGACCATAAGAGTATTGTGGCCGAATTTATAGTTTCAAATGATTCCAACAAAGCCGATCTGTCGTCTAGCAGAATTGTAATGGAAATTGAAGAGCCGGAATCTAATCACAATGGCGGTGATCTTGTTTTTGGCCCTGATGGTTTCCTGTACATATGTTTGGGAGACGGAGGTGGCGGAGGTGATGAGCATGGTACAACAGGCAACGGGCAAAATCTAAAAACGGTCCTGGGAAAGATCCTCAGGGTTGATGTAAATGCTGCTTCTTACTCAGTTCCAAAAGACAATCCATTCGTAGACAGTGTCGGTGCACGGCCGGAGATCTGGGCTTATGGTTTGCGAAACCCATGGAGAATTTCTTTTGATAAAAAAACAAAACAGTTATTTGCCGGCGATGTGGGACAAAACAAGTACGAAGAAGTTGACATCAT
>JBDUCQ010000113.1:0-9012 GCA_040003385.1 Ginsengibacter sp.
CCAACTTTGGTTGTCCTGAAATCAAACCAGAGATTATCGAGCAAGTAAATGTTGCGGCTAAGAATATTTTCTTTGCTACCAGCAGTGCTAAATTGCTTGCTAAATCATATCCAAAATTAAACACTGTTGTTAAAATATTGGCCGACAATCCAAGCTATAAAGTGGATATAGCAGGTCATACCGATTCAACAGGAGGCCACGATATGAACATGGGATTGTCTGATAACCGTGCGGCTTCTGTAAAAGCTTACCTTGTAAGCAAAGGAGTTGACGAAAGCAGGATCACATCAAAAGGTTTTGGTCCGGATATGCCAATTGCAACCAATAAAACTGCAGCGGGCAGGGCTAAGAACAGGAGAGTTGAAATGAAATTGAGGAATTACTGATCTTCATAAAAAATAAAAAAAGCCTCCGCCGGAAAGCGGAGGTTTTTTTTTATATCGGTGTAACAAAAAACAGAGAAAATTTAACTGGCTGCCTGATTCTGCAGGTTCACCAGTTTTTCAAATACTACCTCATATTCTGAATTGGTTTTAAGGAGCTGTTCGGATATGTTTTTATAATCTGACTCTGCTTTCAAAAATTTATTCCTGTCAGAATAAATCTCATGCGATGCCAGATCATTTTCCAGCTTTTTCTGCTGAGCCAGCAGGGATGTGCTCTTTTCTTCGAGCTGTTGAAATGTCCTTTGTGTTTTTTGTAATTCTTTCTTTATTTCCTTCTCAGCATGACTGAGTTCATTCTTATGCGGTGCACCTTGTTTTACTTCTACCACCTTTTGCGGAACAGGCAGGGGCTTTTCTTCTTTTAATTTTCTTTGTTTAAACATTTCCCATTCATCGTAAGTGCCTACGAATTCTTTAATTTTCAGGTCTTCTATTTCCCAGATCTTATTGGTGGTCTGGTTCACAAAATACCTGTCATGGCTCACCAGGATATAACTTCCCTCATATTTGTTCAGGGCTTCTATGAGCAGGTCCACAGAATGCATATCCAGGTGGTTAGTCGGCTCGTCCAGCAAAAGGAAATTGGCCTTGCTTACAATGGTTTTTGCAAGCGCAACCCTTGCTTTCTCTCCGCCGCTCAATACTTTGATTTTTTTCTCCACATCATCACCGCTGAATAAGAAACAACCCAGGAGGCTTCTCAGTTCCAATTCTGTTTTACCGCTGCCGCATCTTTTCATTTCTTCCAAAACCGTATTGTTCAGGTCTAACGCTTCCAGCTGGTGCTGTGCATAAAATGCATCTTCTACATTGTGGCCCCAGATCCTTTGGCCTTCAAAAGTCTCGGTGCCTGCAACAATTCTGAGCAAAGTCGATTTTCCTTTTCCATTTGCGCCAATCAACCCTATTTTGTCGCTGCGGTTTATTTCCGCTCCAGTGTGCTCGGCAATCTTTACGTTACCGAATTTTTTGGACACATCTTTTAAAGTACACAACGTTCTCCCGGGAGTTTTATCAATGGTAAAGTTGATGCGCATATTGGGTCTTTCAAGATCCGTATTTTCGATCCGGTCAATTTTATCGAGTCGCTTCATTACACTTTGTGCCTGAGCTGCCTTTGAAGCCTTGGCCTTAAACCGTTCGATAAATCTTTCCTGCTGCCTGATAAAATCCTGCTGATTTTCATATGCCCTTTTTTGCAACTCAATGCGCTGCAGCTTCTCAGTGATGTAGTAAGTATAATTTCCGGTGTAAAAATGGAGTTCCTGCTGGTAAAGCTCCACGATCTTTGTCACCATCCTGTCCAGGAAATAACGGTCGTGTGAAACAATCACTACAGCCCCCTGGTAATGCTGAAGATATTTTTCGAGCCATTCAATGGAGGGTAAATCGAGGTGATTGGTAGGTTCATCAAGCAGGAGCACATCCGGGTGCATGAGTATCATTTTTGCCAGCAATACTCTCATCCGCCAACCCCCGCTGAACTCTTTATAAGGACGTTGCAGGTCAGCATTCGCAAATCCCAGCCCCTGCAATATTTCCTCGGTTTTATGATGAATGCTATATCCATCCATGATTTCCAGCTCATGGAGCTTATCAGCATATTGGTGAGCCAGAAGTTCATCAGAATTCTTTTCCAATTCAATTCCAATTGCGGCAATTTCTTTTTCCAGCAGTAATACTTTTTCAAAAGCCCCCAGGGCCACCTCCAGTATCGAATCATCCGTATCAAAAGACAGGAGGTCCTGGTGAAGAAAACCAATTGTTGTATCCCTGCTTTTTTCTACTGTACCAGCGGATGGCTGAAACTGGCCCGTAAACACTTTTAGAAGGGTTGATTTGCCGGTTCCGTTGTACCCGATCAGCCCGATCCTTTCATTCGGTTGTATATGCCACGTGGCATCACGGACAATCATCCTTGCCCCAAATTCAAACGTAACATTCTGTAAACCTAATAGCATTTCTTTTTTGTTGAATGGCGGCAAAATTACATTGTATTTCTCCAAAATATCGTTAAGAGTTCACCCTGCACTTTTATGCTTTAACTTTGTATAAAATTGCGGGATGAAAAAATTATTGGCGGTCATTTTTCTTGGTTTGGTTTTATATGGGCTATGGTGGTTTTTTTTCAGCAGCCATGGATCGGCAAGTACTGAGAAAACAACGGCCATGGAAATAAAAAAGCACTCAGGTATATTTAACCAGAGCGTTGCAGCAGCCATGAATAATTATTTTAACCTGAAATCAGCATTCGTGGATGCTGATACAGTTAAAATAAAATCAGGAACGATTCAGTTCATCGCTTCAGTTGACAGCATTAAAATCGATGAGCTTAAAAAAGATACCACCACTATTTTTGAAACGGTACAGTCGCAATTGAGTGATATAAAGGCTAATGCAAATGCATTGTTGCCGGAAAGCGACCTCACTGAAATGCGGCAGGATTTCAGGATGATCTCTGAAAACCTGTATCCACTTTTAAAAACCATTAAGTATGAAGGAGAGCCTTTATACTGGCAAAACTGTCCTATGGCATTCGGGGAAGGAAAGGAAGCTAACTGGATCAGTAACACCCGTGATATTATCAATCCGTATCTTGGTAAAAATCACCCTGAATTTAAGGGCTCTATGTTGCACTGTGGCGAGATAAAGGATACCATCAAATAGGATGACATCCGCTAAACTCTGAGGTGGTAAATCATTGAGCATTTGAAAATTGAAAATTGAGAATTACTTCCTAACGTAGCGGTAGCCAAGCCAGGAAGCTATTAAAATTCAACGCCATAAAATTTCAATTCTTTTTTATACTATAAAAATTTATTCCTCACGTTTTGCTAATGACACAAAACACTCTACTGTAAGCACCACATTCAATGAATAAGAAAATTTTCTTTCTGTTTTTATTCATCCCTTTCATTTCAGTTGCCCAGGACAAATTCACGATCAGTGGTTATGTAAAAGACTCCCTGAACGGCGAAACGCTGATTGGGAGTACGATTTCGGTGGCCGGAGAACAGAAAGGTGTGATCTCGAATGCTTATGGATTTTACTCTCTGACCCTTGTAGAGGGTTCCTATGTTTTTGTTTGCAGCAACACCGGCTATCAAACAAAAATTGTGACATTAAAGCTGGATCATCCTACCCCTTTTAATTTTGAGGTGGCTCCCAGGATCACTTCATCTGAGGCCATTATGATCTCAGGCAGAAGAAGGGACCAGAATACAAAAAGCGCGCAGATGGGAAAGATTGACCTTACCATAGAGCAGATCAAATCGGTGCCTGCATTTTTAGGAGAAGTTGACATACTGAAAACGATTCAACTTTTACCCGGTGTTAGAAATGCAGGCGAAGGAAGTGCCGGATTATATGTACGTGGCGGCGGACCCGATCAAAATTTGATCATGCTTGATGATGCAGTGGTGTACAATACCGGGCATTTGTTTGGTTTTTTTTCCATTTTCAATTCTGATGCAATCAAGAGCACTACCCTCATAAAGGGCGGCATGCCTGCGCAATATGGCGGCAGGTTATCCAGCGTTCTCGATATTTCAATGAAAGAAGGCAATGACAAAACTCTGCAGTTTGACGGGGGCATCGGCCTGATCGCTTCCAGGATCTCCATGCAGGGACCTCTTAAGAAAAATAAATCTTCGTTTATTGTATCTGCCCGGAGAACTTACGCAGACGCTTTGATCAAACCATTTTTTAAGAAGACGAGTCCTTTCAAGGGTTCAGGCTACTATTTTTACGACCTCAATGCAAAAATAAATTATAAATTTTCCGAGAAGGACAGGATCTACCTGAGCGGATACTTTGGAAAGGATCAGTTCGATTTTGTGAACAGGAAACAATCCCTGGACATCAGCGTACCCTGGGGGAATTCAACAGCCACTTTCCGGTGGAATCATATTTTCAACAGCCGGTTATTCGGAAATACAACGTTGGTCTTCAATGATTATCAATTCAATTTCTTTGCCACGCAAAACAATTTTGACCTCAAACTATTCTCTGGGATCCGGGACCTGAACATAAAACAGGATTTTGATCTCTATCCTTTTACGGGGCATAAGCTCAGGTTTGGCGGCCTGTATACCTACCATACTTTCACACCCACTGTAGTAAGCGGGAAACAGGATTCCATGATCTTCAATCCCCAAAACGCTCAATCAAAATTTGCACACGAGGCTGCCTTGTATGTGCAGGACGACTGGGAAATCAGCAGGCGGGTGAAAATAAATATCGGTTTGCGCTGGAGCACGTTTCAACAAATAGGAGCTTATAAAATTTACACCAGCGATATAAATGGCAACCGCACCGACAGCACGGTTTTTAAAAAGGGCGAACCCGTTGTTACCTACAAAGGTGCTGAACCAAGGTTTACCTTACGGTACAGCATAAACGAAAATCTTTCTTACAAGATGGGATTTTCAAAGAATTACCAGTATATCCACCTGGTCAGCAATGCGGGAACCACTCTTCCAACAGACCTATGGGTTCCAAGTACCTACAAAGTAAAGCCCCAGGAAAGCCTGTTGTATACAGCTGGCTTCTTCAAAAATCTTATGCAGCATGAATATGAGGCCTCGGTGGAAGTTTATTATAAGTCCATGAAAAATCAGCTGGAGTATAAGGAAGGCTACACCCCCAATACCCTTGAGGAAACAGAAAATTATTTTGCTTTTGGAAAAGGCTGGAGCTATGGCGCAGAATTTTTTCTCAACAAAACACGCGGGCGGCTTACCGGATGGGCGGGGTATACACTCAGCTGGATCTGGAGAAAATTTCCCGGGCTGAACGAAGGCCGAAAATACCCGGCAAAGTATGACCGCAGAAATGATCTTTCCCTGGTAGGGATCTGGTTACTTAATAAACATTGGAAACTCTCGGCGGATTTCGTGTATGGCTCCGGAAATGCAGCAACATTGCCGGAAAGATTTTATATTTTTAACGGTGTACTGACGCAGGAGTACAGCCAAATCAATCAATACCGTTTACCCGCATACCACCGTCTTGATTTCGCAGCCATATATCAACCTATCCGGGAACATAAAAAAATTCACAGTGAGTGGGTTTTCAGTATATACAATGTGTACAGTCGCAAAAATCCGTACTTTATTTATTTCGACCAGGAAGGGAGCCCTTTGAATGGAACGTTAAAAGTGCAGGCCAGGCAGGTTTCGTTATTCCCCATCATTCCCGCAATAACCTGGAACTTTAAATTTTAAATATTTACATTGGAAAGCACTCAACGTTTTTTGGCGGCTAAAAGAATCAGTCTCTTACTGTTTTGTTCATTTTATAATATCGCAGGGCTCAATCATTTTATTCACCCGTCTGCATACATCCCCCTGATCCCACCTGATTTTCCGGTTCCCCGGTTCATTAATTTTATGAGTGGTGTACTTGAAATGGCCGGCGGGATCATGATGATCATACCCGCAACACGCAAAGCTGCGGCATGGCTGATCATGCTGCTCCTGATCGCCTTTATCCCGGCGCATATTTACATGATTCAGATGAATGGCTGTGTTTCAGCGCAATTGTGTGTGCCAGCCTGGGTAGCCTGGTTGAGACTATTGCCTCTCCAATTTATACTCATATGGTGGGCCTGGAAAACATTTCAATGGAATTCCGGGAAATAAAGCTATTCCCTGGGTTTGTGCACAAATGCAATCGTGCCGTTTTTTTGGGTGTCGGATATGATGCGCACTTCATAGCGTTTATCGCCATCCGTGATCACCATAAGCGCAGTATTCGGCGGAATTTCTCCAAGGTTTTCAGCATACATGGTGAGTTCATTTACCGGGTTATTTTCATCTATAGCCAGTTTGAGGGTGATGGGTTTGTCACTCAAACGCTGGTGCGATAGGAGCAATCTGCCATTGTAAAAAACTGAAATGCTGTCTCCATCGATTTCGCCGTTGTCGTAAAGATCCACCTTAAAAGTTTCATCTTCAATGGGAATCGTTTTTAACAACGCCTTGGCCCTTTTTTCAAAAATGGTTTTAGGAACAATTAATTTCTCCTGGGGTTTTACAGGTAGAACATAAGGAACATCATTCCGTATTGCATCATTTTTTGCAAGCTGATCTTTTGGTTTTGAAGGCTTAGGATTTTGGACACGCGCAACGGGTTTTTGTTTTACAGGATTCTGCTTGAATTCTTTATTCATATCCCGGAATGGCTGTGTTGACCGTGGAGCAACCTTTGCGGTGGCCATTGGCATTTTTTGAATAATCCTGCGGATCAGTGTCGTTTTGCCATAACCGCAATCGCCATGCTGGTTAGGTGCTGGTATCCATGTTCCCTCCAGCACTTCATTGTTTTCACTGTCTTTCATGTACTTCAGGCGGTGAGTCTGAAAACAATTTCTGAAATCAGGAGGTGTATTGTACTTGGTTCTTTCAAATTCTGTTACACTGATTTCCCGTGTTGATCTGTTGAGGTTCCCCATCAGTTTACAAATGGTATAAAATCTTTTGGGGCCTTCAGTAAAATATGTATAAGAGTAACCGCTGACATTTGCTCCCCTGCAATCCAGTTCAAGCACATAATCTATCCTGTTTCCACCAAGCCCAATATAGCCAGAACTGTTGTCGGTAAATCCACCTTTCCACTGGCCGTTGAAATTTTGACCTCTTGGAGAACTGTGCAGGAAAATAAGAGAAAGGAGGGTAAAAAAAATTTTCATATTTGCGCTCGATGATGGATACAAAATTAAATTTAAATAAAACCTCATTGATTTTTTACTTTCGTTCTTTACCTAATACTTCGTTAAATTTGCCACTCCATAAATTTTTCAATTTGGCTTGTTCTCAATAAGCTAAACAACCATGATAAATATTACATTCCCTGATGGCGCTGTGAGGCAGTACGAGCAAGGATCTTCGGCCATCGATATTGCAAAACAAATAAGTGAGGGCCTGGCGCGTAAAATTTTGGCAGCCGATGTTGACGGAAGCATTTGGGATGCTACCCGGCCCATCAATCATGATGCAAAGATCAATTTTTTAACATGGGATGCAGATGAAGGCAAATCAACTTTCTGGCATTCGTCAGCACACCTGATGGCTGAAGCCATTGAATCAATGTTTCCGGGTGTAAAATTCTGGGTTGGACCACCCATTGAAAAAGGTTTTTATTACGATGTGGATTTAGGGGATAAGACCATCGCCGAAGAGGATCTGAAAAAGCTGGAAGTGAAGATGGTTGAACTGGCAAGGCAGAACAATTCATATTTACGAAAAGAAATTCCCAAAGCGGATGCCGTAAAATATTTTACCGGCAAAGGGGATGAGTATAAACTCGACCTGTTGCAGGGATTACAGGATGGAGAGATCACATTTTATACACAGGGAAATTTCACCGACCTGTGCAGGGGTCCGCACATTCCTGCAACAGGTTTGATCAGGGGAATCAAACTGACCGCCATTGCAGGTGCATACTGGAAGGGCGACGAAAAAAATAAGATGCTCACCAGAATTTATGGCGTAACATTTCCGACACAGAAAGAATTGGACGAATACCTGGTGTTGCTGGAGGAAGCAAAAAAAAGGGATCACCGGAAGCTGGGAAAAGAACTTGAGCTTTTTACTTTTTCGGAAAAAGTTGGAATGGGTTTGCCTTTGTGGTTGCCAAAAGGCGCCATGTTGCGCGAAAGATTGCAGAATTTTTTGCAGAAGGCGCAGTTGGCACTCGGCTACGTTCCGGTGATCACTCCACACATTGGACACAAGGACCTTTATATTACAAGCGGGCACTACGAAAAATATGGCAAGGACAGCTTTCAACCGATCAAAACCCCGCAGGAAGGAGAAGAGTTTTTTTTAAAGCCGATGAACTGTCCCCATCATTGTGAAATATATAAATCATCCCCCCGCAGTTACAAGGATCTTCCTTTGAGACTTGCCGAATTCGGAACGGTGTACCGGTACGAACAACATGGTGAATTGCATGGGCTGACAAGAGTAAGAGGTTTCACGCAGGACGATGCTCACCTTTTTTGTTTACCGTCTCAGGTGAAGGATGAATTTAAAAAAGTGATCGACCTTGTTTTCTATGTTTTCAAATCTTTAAACTTTACGGATTATACTGCCCAGGTTTCTTTGAGAGATCAGGAAGATAAAAGCAAGTATATCGGCACTGACGAAAACTGGGAAATCGCCGAGAAGGCCATCATTGAAGCCGCAAATGAAAAAGGTTTGAAGACTGTTATCGAATACGGGGAAGCTGCATTTTACGGCCCAAAGCTCGACTTTATGGTGAGAGATGCAATCGGGCGCAAATGGCAATTGGGAACCATCCAGGTGGATTATAATATGCCGGCAAGATTTGGCTTAACTTACATAGGAGAGGATAATAGTAAACACACGCCGGTGATGATTCACAGGGCGCCCTTTGGCAGCATGGAAAGATTCATTGCGCTGCTGATAGAACATTGCGCAGGAAAATTTCCTCTGTGGCTTGCACCGGTACAAGTGAAAATATTACCCATCAGTGATAAGTTTATCGGCTATGCAGAAAATGTATTGAATGACTTAAAAAATGCAGATATTCGTGCGGAAAT
>JBDUCQ010000114.1:0-8996 GCA_040003385.1 Ginsengibacter sp.
CAGCAAATGATTACCATTTTGCATTGCCCATTCCACAGGATGAAATTTTTTCAAATCCGAATGCTGCGCAAAATGCAGGGTACTGATTTGTTTTAAGATGAATAAAATTATATCTCAATTAAAAATTATGAACGTACAAACTAACTTCAGAGTCGCAGGTGTTTTGCTGGCTTTTTTGATGATGATTGCTAGCTGCAAGAAGAACAATGATGTTACGATCCCACCACCAGCCGCACACTTCATGAACAACACAGCCGCAAAATATATTATTTCCGCTCCGGGTGTCGTGTACAAAATTCCTGTTGGTGTTACCAATGTTTCTGATAAGGACAGGACAGTTTCTTTTGGTGTGAGCTCAACTACAGGTGCAGTGGAAGGAACACAGTTTACTTTTACAAATACGATCACCATTCCGGCAGGGAAGGCAGTAGATAGTTTAATTGTCAGGGGAAATTATGATCAATATCTATCAGGCAGAATCGATACCCTTATTTTTTATATCCAGAATGGAAAGGATGCCATAGGTTCCTTCTTCAATGACACTTTCAGGCTAGTTTTGAGAGGGCCTTGTTCTGAAGCCGATGTAGACCTGAATACGTTATTGGGCGATTATAACAATACCAATGAATTTTTAAGCGCCGCTTACGGTCCCTATACCACAAGCATTATTGCTGTGAATCCCATCGATGCTACTTCCGGTGAGATCACGGTATCCAATATTTTTGATTTCGGATGGAACCCGATTACATTTTTATTAGACTGGAGTGATCCGAACAACCGAACCGTAACCCTTATTCAACAATCCGGGATAGCAGATGCATCAACCTTAGACCCAAGTCTTGCAGGACTTGATGTATCTGTAAGACCTTACGGCGGCCAGGTAGGAACTTTCTCAGTTTGCTCGGAAAAGTTAACTCTTAAAATGCAGGTAGGTGTTACAGGCCTGGGCTGGGTTCCGGATCTGTATACTGTTGAAATGGCAAGGTAGCATTGAACAAAAAATATCAGGGTTTTTACTTAAACTACAACAGATAACGGTTGTAAACCAAGCCTACTAATCAATGATTCCGTCCAGGTTTGTTATTATTGATTAATTGCATGGGGTCAATCGATTATAACCTGCATTCCTTCACCTATATACTTTATCTTTGAACCTCCGGCAATGCCCCCCAAGCCAGGTTGAATCATTGCATTTTTAATTTCAAATAAAAAATAATTGTTCTCAAAAGCAAGGTCCAAAGAAAATTTAATCTCCCGGGGAATCGATAATTTTTTCATTAATATTTATGAAGCATTCCGGTTTGTAATTCGTTTTTTCGCTGAGGTATTTCAGCCTCCTTATGAATTCAGGGAAATTGTAAGGCAATGTTATGAAGTTGGCTACAGGTCATTGCCTTTGATCACGCTCACAGGTTTTGTAACAGGTCTTGTTTTTACCAAGCAATCCAGGCCGTCACTTGCTGAATTTGGCGCCACATCATGGCTTCCTTCATTGGTTGCGATTGCAATCATCAGGGCGTTAGCTCCACTGGTTACTGCATTGATAGGAGCAGGAAAAGTAGGGTCCAATATAGGCGCTGAACTGGGTTCGATGAAAGTGAGCGAACAAATAGATGCTATGGAAGTGTCTGCGGTAAATCCGTTCAAATTCCTGGTGGTTACCAGGGTGCTTGCTACCAGCTTTATGATACCAGTACTGATGTTCTATATGGGTTTTGTTGCGATGCTGGGATCATACCTCAATGTTCACCAGAATGAGATGACCAGTTTTATTTCCTTTTTCGAGCAGGCCTTTGAAAAAATTTCATTTCTTGACATATTTTCCTCCCTGGTGAAAGGAATTGTGTATGGATTTACAATCGGGATCGTTGGATGCTTTAAGGGGTTCAATGCAACGAAAGGGACTGAAGGTGTTGGAAAGGCTGCAAATTCATCAGTAGTGGTGGCAATGTTCCTGATCTTCGTTGAGGAAATTTTAATTGTTCAGATAACGAATAGTTTGCGGTAAGTCATGGAAAGTGAAAAGCATGTTATTGATAAAAGTGAAGTAATGATCTCCATCAGGGATCTTTATAAATCATTTGGAGACAATCATGTATTAGCGGGCATTAACCTGGAAGTATTTAAAGGAGAAAATGTAGTGGTGCTTGGACGGTCTGGAACAGGAAAGTCGGTACTGATAAAAATTATTTCCGGATTGCTCAAACCTGATTCGGGGACCGTAAATGTTTTGGGGAAAGAAATAGAAACATTGAGCGGCAGGGAACTGCAGGAGCTGCGACTGAAGATCGGCTTTTCATTTCAAAGCAGTGCACTATATGACAGCATGACGGTAAGGGAAAACCTTGCGTTCCCTTTGGTAAGGCATTCAAAGCATATGTCGGAAGCTGAAGCTAATGAAGCAATCGTCAGCGTGCTTGATGCTGTAGGATTAGAGCAGGCTATAGACCAGATGCCCTCAGAGCTGTCAGGTGGCCAGCGCAAAAGAATCGGGATAGCCCGCACTGTGATCCTGCAGCCAACGATCATGTTGTACGATGAGCCTACGGCCGGCCTTGACCCAATTACGAGCATTGAAATCAACAACCTGATCAACCTGATCCAAAAAAAATACAATACAACTTCGATCATCATCACCCATGATCTCACCTGTGCAAAAACTACAGGAGACCGTGTAGCCATGTTGCTTGATGGTAAATTTATCAAGGAAGGTACTTTTGAAGATGTATTTAAAACAGAAGACGAAAGGATCAAAGATTTTTATAATTATAATTTTATAGAATCAAAATGAAAACCAGTAACAACCGGAGATCTATCATAGTAGGCATTTTTATAACACTGGGTCTCGCCATTTTTATCGTGGCCGTGCTTACCCTTGGCACCCAGCATAAAACTTTTGAAAAGGCAATTTCAATCAATGCCATTTTTGACAATGTAAATGGATTGCAGAAGGGCAATAATATATGGTACTCTGGCGTGAAGGTGGGTACTATTAAAAAAGTGGTTTTAACCGGCAATTCAATGGTAGAGGTTACCATGAGCATTGAAGAACATTCCAGCAAGTTTATCCGCAAAGATGCAAGGGCCAAGATCAGCTCGGATGGATTGATTGGAAACAAAATAATAGTGATCTATGGAGGCACTGAAACTGTACCTCCGATACAACCGGGCGATACCCTCGGAATTGAAAAATTGCTCAACACGGAAGAATTAATGAAGACGCTGTCTAAAAACAACGACAACCTGCTGGAGATTACCAATGGATTTAAGATCGTCAGTCAAAGAATGGCAGATGGCAAAGGAACCATTGGGCGGTTGCTGACCGATGAAACGATGGTAAATGATATGAATGCTACCATGGCAACTTTAAGAAGATCTTCCGCGAACCTTGAAAAATTTTCAACCAGTATGTCAAATTATACCGCGCAGCTACATAACAAGGGGACATTGGCCAATGACCTGGTCACTGATACCGTAATTTTTAACAGGCTGAGGTCTACAGTTACACAATTACAAACTGTTTCCGAAACTTCCGGCGCCATCGTTAACGATTTAAAGCAGGCCAGCAACACACTGAATACCCGGATGGCCGATAAAACAGCACCTTTGGGAATGTTGTTGAATGACCAGGAAGCGGCTTCTTACCTTAAAGTAACTCTTAAAAATCTTCAGTCCGGAACAAAGAAGCTGGATGAAGACCTCGAAGCTGTTCAGCATAATTTTTTATTAAAAGGTTTCTTCAAAAAGAAGGAAAAGAGGGAAAAAGCGGACAGCGCTCTTCTCAAAACGCCATAAACCCGGGTAACCGGTTAATCCCTATAATTATTTTTTAAGTTTCATAAAATATTCCGGCCGCTCATACGTCTGCCTGAATATTCATCATTTAAAAAATAAAAAATGCACTACAATCAGTCATCTGCCGCAAAAGGCACCCAACACGGAAGCAGACACCGGCAACTGCTTTACCGTTCAATGCAAAGAGCTGCCGTAAATATTTTTAAAACTGAAAATACGTATGAGCTCCTGGTGTTTGCACCCGGAAGGATCCGCGAACATTTCCACCTGGATGTAAAAGTAAATGAACTGATCATTTCCTATACCCCTCCGGAAGGATTTCCGCGGCCAGAATGGATATTGAGAGAGTACAGCAGGGGAGGGTTTGAAAGAACTTTTACTCTTGATGGATCAATGGACACCGGCAACATTTCAGCGAAGTATGCAGAGGGAGTATTGCAGGTAACCATTCCTGTTATTCCTGGTAAAGAAACTGTTGCGAAGGAAATTAAGATCAGCTGAACCACGAATGCAACTTCAATCAAAAGCAATGGCCCCGGTCATTGCTTTTTTTATGGAAGGTTTAGTGGTTATGGCACGATTATTTATGAATGATTTTCAAAATTTGTAATCATGAATAATTTTTTCAGAACAATCATCGCCGGATATGGCGCAAAAAAATTGGGAGGTGGGTGCCTGAGTACCATCATTGTCTTTATTGTGATCTACTATGCACTCGGTACCTGTAATTCACATCCGGCGCAGGTAAGACATGCAGCTATACAGCCAATCCATCATACATCCCCTGTGGCAAGCAGTTATAGTGGCAAATCAAAAGTTATTTCCGTATTTCCCCTGGTTACGGCATCAGGCTTTAAATGAATTGAGGATCATTTACCTCATGTTGGCAGGAAGCTTTCTGTGCTTCATGTAGCCGCTGAGTGTTGAGAACAATGGTGTCAACTTATTTGCTCACTTTGGCATCCGGAACTTTCCAAAGGCCCGCATCATAATTTTCAGTGGGGCGGATGTCCTCGTCAGCATCTTTTTCATAAACAAGTATTTTCACACTCCAATCCGGTAGCAGGTAATTGATGGCTACCTCAATTTTTAAACGGCGTGCAGCTTTGTTTTCAACATCAGGTGATAAAATACTTGATGCAAAAGACCGGGAATCATCCGGACTGTCATATTCACCTTTCAGCTTAAATTGTTTCCCGGCATAGGCAATGAATATTGAACCCTGTAGCTGGTGGAATAATTCTTTATATTTTTCTGCCGCTTTTTCGAACTCAATTGTTGTGAGCATCACAGCCTGCCAGCTGTAAACATTCACCTGGTTTTTCAATTGCGTAATTGTGCTCTCTAAAGCACCCTGGGGAACCAGCTTACTTTTATATTCGATCGTTTGGGCAGTCTCGTCAATTTTGTCACCCTTCAGGCTGTAGAAATGCCCATAGTAATCACTGACCACTTTTTCAATATCAGGTTTTACAGATTTGGGAATTTTAAAAACGGGCAAGCGGTTCTGGGCTATAAGATCATGAGCTGTAAAAAGAAGAAAGAAGAAATAAACTTTTTTCATAGCATTTGGTTTCAAAGGGATAATTAAATGCGATAATAAAATAATTAATCAGTAATGTCCGTACTAACTAATTAACAGCTGTTAATATCTGTATTGCTGGATAGAGCGCAGTTTATGGAAGCATACCAACAAGTTGTAATTTTAGTAAATATCTTACCATTAAAAATCAGAACTATGGACCAGGAATTATTAGGAATTGGAACAAGGTTACAGCATACCATACATGGCCCCGGCGTTATCGTTGGCATCAATTACGCCACTTACCTCGTATCTTTTATTCACCATGGGATCATCGAAGTGGATAAAAATGATGACGAGCTTGATGAGATACAACCTGAGAACGTAACTGAAGAAATTGAAACCAATTCCAGTGTTGAACGTTCATTGCTGAAAATCCTTCGTTTGTGGGGCAACGTTAGCGAAGTGGTGAAGCTGGGGGAGCGTTGGGAAGGAGGAACTTTACTATTACAACCCAAAGACACGGCACTTAAACCGAAGGAAATACCGATTGAAGTTTTTTTTCACAAAATTGTAATGGCCAGGGACAGGTTGCGCGTGCTTGAACAGAATATCAACAGCCATAAAAAGCTCAGTGACGAAGACAAGGTGAACCTTCAGCAATACATTACCCGGATCTATGGGTCTTTTACCACTTTTAATGTGCTTTTCAAGAACAAAGAACATTGGTTTGCCGGGGATAAATCTGAATGACTGATTCCGCTGGACACGAACGCAAATTCAACAACTCTAGGTTTTTATCAGCTGCATGTAAAAAAATCCACACTGGAGTGAAATCTTCTACAATATCACGATACCAGACGCTCAATTTTTTTTTCGAGCAGCCGCAAATTAAATGGTTTTTCAATCATATCATCTACCTGGATGGTAGAGAGATTTTGACGCTGTGTATATCCTGTCATAAGAAGAACAGGAACTTTGCTCGTTTCTTCGTCTATCCGGAGGGTTTCTACCACTTCTTTTTGTAATACATCCACGATTATCAGCCGTGGGTTGTATTCTTTAACAATTTTGGGAACTTCGTCTCTTTTTGAAGTATATGTTACCTTGTAATTCTTTTTTTCAAGCCACATTTTAAGGAGACTCATCGTGTCCTCATCATTGTTCACTATTAATATATGTTCCATAATCCTGTTTTATTTTATAAGACAACCCCTATGCCAGTTCTGCGGATCATAAAGGAATTGAAAAATAAAATTCAGATCCTTTGTGCAACTCGCTTTCTGCCCAAACTTTTCCATTGTGGTGCAATATAATTTGCCTGCACAAATAAAGACCCAGCCCAATTCCTTCAAGGTTCCTGGTTTTTTCAGCCCTGAAAAACCGCTCAAAAATATGGGGCAGTTGTTCCCTGGTAATTCCCAGGCCCATGTCTTTAACTGAAATTGTCAGATTTTTTTTATCATGTTTTATATTTAAAAAAACATCCAGCTTTCCATTTGAATATTTGATCCCATTGCTCAGGTAGTTTGTAATTACCTGGATGAGCCTGTACCGGTCGCCGCGAATCATCAGGTCTGCATCCCCCTTCACCTGGATATTGTAAGCAGGCTGAAGAATTTCAATGGTATCTACGGCCTCTTTGATCATATCCTTTAAATTAAAAGAGGTGATCTCCAGTACAAGATTGCCAGATTGTATCCGTGTAGTATCATATAATTCAGCAATCATCTTATTCAGCCTCATAACATTATTCTTTGTGCGCACTAGGAGTGACGCTACTTCATCCAATTTGTTTTCCTGCAATGCTTCACCCATAATTTCAGTGCAGAGCACAATATTGGCAAGGGGATTTCTAAGCTCATGTGCCACAAACCCTATGATGTCTTCTCTTTCCCGCTCGGCCTGTTTTTGGCTGGTTATGTCATGAAAAACAACAATAACGTTTGTTTGCCCTTCTTGTTCCAGCGCGCTGCAGCTAATATCATACATCCTGTTTTCAATGTTTGGTAAAACTATTTCGACAGCATAGTTTATAAAACCTTTTTTACTTGAAATAGTATCTGATATTTTACCTTGCAAATCACCGCTGTTGTCAAAGGTTTTTATAATGTGATCGAACCTTACCGGGAGATTGAAATTGCTTGCGTTACCAAATAAATTATAAAATGAGGGACTTCCGGTGATCACTTCCAGTTGCTCATTCAATACAACCACAATATCTTCAATTGACCGGAGGATACTTTCATTGAAATTGTTCAGCCTTTCAAAGGATGCTTCAGATATTTTTTGTTGTTGAATGTCCTGGACGACTTTCAGTATTCTTACTTCACCTGTATTATTTTTAACAATCACAGACTCACCGGACACCCAGGTGATGGAATTGTTCTTCCTGACCAGGTAATTATTATCGTAAGCCTGTCCTTCCAGAAGCACTTTCTGTATTTCTTTTTCAGGTAACCCCTTCTGTCTGTCCTGCTCTGTAAATAAAACCCTTCCATGCTGGCCAATAATTTCATGGGGAGTATAGCCAAAACACGACGTAAATGCATTGTTAACTTCTTGCACAATACCTTTTGCATCAAGAATTATGATTGAATTTTCCCGTGCATTCCTGAATAAGCCTTCAAAATATCCATATTCAGAGAGTTCATTTTCATCCATTGTTGATTAAATTTTGTATGATGATATTTTGGGATCCGCCTTTAGGTGCCAGCTCCTATTCTCCTCCTCCTTTCTATCATTTCTGCAGCCTACTTCAATAATTGCTTCCTGATTTGAAAAGTATTAATTATCAACACATGTGCCGGATTTAAGTAATGTATAATTTTAAATAATAACAAGGTTGAAACCCCCTGGTACAATGTTTAAAACCTTATATAGGCCGATATTTAATCAAAACTGGCTTTATTCTTGTTCATACAATGTGAATATTTATTATTATATTTATTCCCGAAGTCTAACAATCTTGAGCAAGTCGGACCCCCAATTCTGACACTTTCCAACCCTTAGCAAAGCCTTTACTAATCTGTATTCTATCCAGGTTCATCTACTGTCAATTATTTGCTTACCTAATAATGTTTCTATGAAGATATTTTATACTTCATTTCTTGCCTTATTTTTTTTATTCTCCTTTTTTGCAAAAGGCTTTGGGCAAACCCGCACAAAATTTATTACAACAGCTACCCCGCTTGGATCCTATGAACTGGAACAATACCGGCAAAATCTGTGGGATTCATTTCCATTGGCTGATGGCTCAATTAATGATTTTGAGGGAATATTTACCACCGCTGAAGAGAAAATACTTGACAGCACGATTACCAGCCTCGAACGATTAAAGGAAGTGGAGATCGTGATTGTAACACTCGACACAAATATGGTGTCTAAAGAAAAATTTAATGAATTTGCCATCCATTTATTAGACGTATGGCATGTGGGTAAAGGGGTAAAAAATAACGGGATACTGATTTGTATTTCATCGGGCTATAAGCAAATGCGGATCAGTAATAATTTTGGTATTGAACGTATATTAAGCGATGCAGAAACCCAGGATCTTATTGATAAAAAGTTTATTCCTTCTTACAAACACAGCAGATACTATAAAGGAACTTTAACGGGACTGAAAGCCCTGATCAATAAAATATACAGCCGCTTATATATCAATGTAGTAAAAAACTGA
>JBDUCQ010000225.1:0-2680 GCA_040003385.1 Ginsengibacter sp.
TAAATTTTTTTGAAACATGACGAGGTCCAGCTCATCATTGTTTGTAAATTTTGTTGTCAGAGCGGGGAAAATCCCCTCCCATGTAACAGGCATACTTTTAAATTTTTATTGAAGATAGAACAGTAAGATGTATTCAGGAATTCAGGAATTCACAACTTCACCCGCAAGGTCATAATCATAAGCGCCCGTGATCTTGACATTTACAAAATTTCCTGGGATCAGCCTGTTGTTTGATTCTACGATCACTTCATTGTCAACTTCAACACTGTCGAATTCTGTCCGGCCCACATACTTTCCGGCTTCCTTTTTATCGATCATCACCTTAAATGTTTTTCCAACTTTTTCCAGGTTCTTTTGATAAGAAATTTCCTGTTGCACCGACATAATTTGTTCAGCCCTTGCCTCCTTGATCCCAGCTTCAATATTATCTTCGAGATCATAGGCAGATGTTCCTTCTTCATGTGAATAAGAAAAAATACCTACACGGTCGAACCGTATCTTCTGTAAAAACCGGGTCAGCTCTTCCACATCTTCATCTACTTCGCCCGGGAAGCCGGCAATGAGTGTAGTGCGCAGACATATCCCTGGGATCCTTGTTTTGATTTCTCCAATGATATCCTCCATTTCTTCACGTGTGATCTGCCTTTTCATGGCCTTGAGCATTTTGTTGCTGGCATGTTGCAAGGGCATGTCCAGGTAATTACAAATATTTTCACGCTCCTTCATCGCGTCAATAATTTCCAATGGAAATTTGGATGGGTAAGCATAATGAAGCCTGATCCATTCCAGGCCCGGAATATCAGCAAGGGCATGCAATAATCTGGGCAGTTCCCTTTTCTTATAAATATCCAGGCCGTAATAAGTAAGCTCCTGTGCGATCAGCATGATTTCTTTCACACCACGCTGTACGAGGTTTTTGGTTTCCTCAACAAGGCTTTCAATCGACCTGCTGATATGTTTACCACGCATCAATGGAATGGCACAAAAAGAGCAGGTACGATTACATCCTTCGCTTATCTTCAGGTATGCGTAATGGTTAGGTGTGGCCAGTAATCTTTCACCAACCAGGTCTGCTTTGTAATCGGCCCCGAATTGCTGTAAAAGGAATGGCAATTCCATCGTGCCGAAATATCCATCCACTTCCGGGATCTCCTGCTCGAGATTATTTTTATAACGCTCGCTTAAACATCCGGTAACAAATACTTTATCCAGTTTTCCTCTTTTTTTCAATTCTACCTGTTCAAGGATCGTTTGAATACTTTCTTCTTTTGCCTTGTCAATAAAGCCGCACGTATTCACCACGACAATGTTGTGATCCGTTTTTTTATTTTCATGGATCACCTCAAAGTCGCTCGCAAACAACTGGCCGCTCAATACTTCGCTGTCAACCAGGTTTTTACTGCACCCGAGTGTGATGATGTTTACTTTGTCCTTTCTGAATGTTTTTGTTTTCATATTGATCCCAAATTCCTATTTGACCAGGTCAAATATTTCATTCCCCGAACAGACTTTCTACAAATTCTTTTTTATCAAAGACGAGCAGATCTGTTACCTTTTCGCCAACACCGATGAACTTTACCGGTATTTTAAACTGGTCGGCAATGGCCAGCACAACACCACCTTTGGCTGTGCCATCGAGTTTTGTAATGGCAATGGCAGAGACTTCGGTAACGGCTGTAAATTGTTTAGCCTGTTCCAGTGCATTCTGGCCCGTGCTCCCGTCCAACACCAGCATCACTTCGTGTGGAGCACCTGGCAATAATTTTTGTATCGTTCTTTTTATTTTACTCAGCTCTTCCATGAGGTGAGCTTTGTTGTGCAACCGGCCTGCAGTGTCTATCAGCACTACATCCGTGTTTCTTGCCATCCCGCTTTGCACAGTATCAAACGCAACAGCACTTGGATCTGCATTCATCCCATGTTTTACAATGGGCACACCGGCACGTTCACTCCATATATTCAACTGATCAACCGCAGCGGCCCTGAAAGTATCCGCCGCGCCCAATAGGACGGATTTACCAGCAAGCTTGAAATTATTTGCAAGCTTTCCGATAGTGGTAGTTTTTCCAACGCCATTCACACCTACCACGAGTATTACGTGCGGCTTGTGCGTGGAGGGCAGGTTATAATTTTCATAAGAGGTATCAACGGGAGCATCTACCAGTATCTGCTGGATTTCTTCTTTCAAAATCAGGTTCAGCTCAATGGTGTTGATGTATTTATCCCTGGCAACCCTGTCTTCAATCCGTTTGATGATCTTAATGGTTGTGTCCACCCCTGCATCCGCAGCCACCAATGCATTCTCCAGGTCATCGAGTACTTCTTCATCCACAATGCTCTTGCCGGCGATGGCCTTGGTTATTTTTTCAAAAAAACCTGATTTGGTTTTTTGCAACCCCAGGTCAAGCGTCTCTTTTTTTTCTTTTTTTCCTAATAGCTTATCAAATATTCCCATTTCTATGATATGGAGCTTGTGAAATAATATAAATTGTTTGAACGCTTATAAATAAATAAAGCCATTTCGCAAGAGCGAAACAGCTTTACAGTAAAAATTTTAATAAAAATCAGCTTGCCAAAAAATCCTTGATCTTGTCCTTGTGCACAATACTTTCTTTAAAAGTATAGGAACCGGTTTTAGGACTGCGAACAGTGCGTACAACTTTCGTCCAGTTTTTTGCCT
>JBDUCQ010000115.1:0-8916 GCA_040003385.1 Ginsengibacter sp.
TCCACCCAGTCTGCAACAAAAACATTCGTATCATGAGTTCCGCCATTGTTCCGGTTGCTGCTGAAAGCAAATTTTTTTCCATCACCACTGAACATTGGAAACGCATCAAACCCATTATCATGACTTACTTTTTCGAGTCCCTTATCATCCATAGATGTAATATACATGTTGAAAGGAAACCCTCTTTTATATTCATGGTTGCTGCAAAATATAATACGTTTTCCATCTGGTAAAAAATTGGGTGCCCAGTTCGCTTTTTCTAAAAAAGTCACCTGCTGGGCCTCTGTACCGTCGGCATTGGCGATCCAGACTTCCATAGAAGTAGGAGCAACAAGGTTTTTGGACAACAGATCTTTATAATCCGCCACCTCTTCTGGTGTAACCGGACGGCTTGCTCTCCATACAATTTTTTTTCCATCGGGGCTGAACCAGGCTCCACCGTCATATCCCAGAGTATGGGTGATCCGTTTAACATGCCTCCCATGGATATCCATCGTATAAAGATCAAGATCACCATTACGCAATGAAGTGAATACTATTTTATCGCCCTTGGGTGATATCGTTGCTTCGGCATCATAACCTTTTGTCTTGGTAAGCCTTTTAATAATATGACCATTGGTGTCTGCCTTAAATATATCAAAGCCGGAATATACAGGCCAGATGTAGCGTTTTACCTTATCAGGAACCGGGGGACAGTCCGTTGATGAAAGGTGTGTTGATGCATAAAGGATGTGTTTTCCATCCGGATAAAAAAAAGCACAGGTGGTCCTGCCCTTCCCGGAGCTTACCAATTTCGGTAAGAAAGGTTCATCCTTCCCTGGAATTTTTCCCATCCATATCTGGTCGCAGGGAATTCCTTCTTTGACATTTGTTTTTTGATAGACAAGGTATTTACCATCACGGCTGAAGTAGGCCTCGGCATTGTCTCCGCCGAATGTAAGCTGACGTAAATTTTTAAAATGTTTTTCATCAGGATAAATCAGCGAATCGTTTTTGACTGATGTTTGCGAATGTGCAGTTGGCGAGAGACCAATAAAAAAACAGGTGATCACTGATACAACAATTATTCTGAACATGTGAATCTTATAATCAATTTGAATATCCTTACTCATTTTATTCTACGAATATCAAGAATTGTGATCATGAATTGCTGAATAAGCGGCTAAATTTGCCGGATGTTTAAAAAATTAACCCTGTTGTTACTCACCGCAAGTTTAGTTTTCGTCGGCTGCCAGCATAAAACAGAAATAACCGAGAGCACTGTAACGGAAAAACAGTCTGAATCATCTTTAAAAAATTTAATTTCTGCATATCCTGATTCATTGGGACTTCGGGAAGACCTGATTGAATATTACCGGTATCTTGGCAACTATGATTCTGCGTTGGAGATCACAAACCAGGCCATACAGAAGGATTCTGATGTGGCGGAATTGTGGGACATCAAAGCCACGCTTCATTTTGAAAATGAGGATACGGCAGCTTCTATTAAGGCGTTTGAAAAAGCCATCAGTATTTATCCATTGCCGGAATACCTGATTTCGCTCGGCACGTTGTATGCGCAGACCAAAAACCCAAAAGCATTAATGATCGCAGATGCACTGATCCTTGGGGACCGGGCTAAGGCGCAGAAAGAAGCTATTTTTATCAAGGGTTTATATAATAATTATACCGGGAACCCGAAGAAAGCGATTTTATATTTTGATAGTTGCCTGCGTATCGATTATACCTATATGTTTGCATACAGGGAAAAAGCAATTGCATTGTACGACCTGGGGAAATATGATGAAGCAGTGCAGGTGCTTACAAGGGCGGTCACTGTCCAGAATAATTTTGATGAAGGATATTACTGGCTGGGGCAATGTTATGAAAAATTAAACCGCAGAGATGAAGCAATTGAAAGTTACCACAAAGCGTTGCTGTATGATAAGGACTTTGTCGAAGCGAGGGAGGCACTTTCCCGGTTGGAAGCAAAATAATAGGTGAATATAAAATTAAACACTCAATATTCAATTTTCAATGTTCAATGCTCAAGTTGAACAAAATTCTGAGTCGCGCATTTTTAGTTGAAAATTGAGCATTGAAAATTGATTGTTGAACATTTTATTTCATAATACAATTAACAAAACTCATAAAACAATATGCTCAACCTTGAATATTGAGTGTTGAAAATTGAATATTGAGTGTTTATTAGTTACTTTAAATTGGATTAGATTAAAAAATTAAAACTTTCGCCAAACACATAATTCCACCATGCCGATAGTTGCTCCTTCTTTATTATCCGCTGATTTTTTAAACCTTCAGGCGGAATGTGAGATGCTCAACAATAGCCAGGCAGATTGGTTTCACCTGGATGTGATGGATGGAAGATTTGTGCCCAACATCAGTTTTGGAATGAGCATCATCAAACAAATCAGGAAAAGCAGCGCAAAATTTTTTGATGTACACCTCATGATCCTGGAACCTGGAAAATATGCTGAAGAATTTAAGCATGCGGGAGCTGATAATCTTACCGTACATTTTGAAGCATGTCCTCATCTTCACCGGAATATCCAGCAGATAAAATCATTACAAATGAAGGCAGGGGTTGCCATCAATCCTCATACACCCGTTCACTTTCTGAAAGATGTTCTAAAAGACATTGACCTTGTTTGTTTAATGAGCGTGAATCCGGGATTTGGGGGCCAAGGGTTTATCGAACACTCCATTACGAAAATAAAGGAATTGCACTCGTTGATCAATGAGCTGGGGTCAGGCGCTAAAATTGAAGTAGACGGAGGTGTTTCTCTCGAAAATGCAAAACAAATAGTTGATGCTGGCGCAGATGTTCTCGTGGCGGGAAACGCAGTCTTTAAATCAGACGATCCCATAAAAGCCATTGCAACATTGAAAGCATTCTAAAGCTGATCATGAATTTGTTTAAGAACAGGCGCTGTCTGTTTTATCCAGTTTGATTCGCTGGTGTCCCATGTATATTTTTTCGCGAGTGCATCTTCAAGCATCTGCCTAGCTTCAAAGGCCTGTGGCTTTGAATAAAAGCAACTGATGAACTTTTTGTCAAGCTTGCCTTCTGCCTGTACATAGATCCCACCATGATACCATTTAAAGCAACAGGGATATCCCTGGAAATTGATTTCAGTGGCTTCCCTTTGTACATGATCATCAAAAAAAACTGAATAGAACTCAACATATTGTTTCACTCTTTCTTTTATCTCTTCCTTGCTTTCAGGTTTTTTTGGCCTGGTACGCCATGAATTCAGGGATGGTTCAAAGGGGTTCGTTTTTGCTTCAGTGAAAGGTTTGCCATCTGCTTTCAGGTACAACAAAGTTTGTGCTCCCTTTTCACTTCTTTGTAATTGCATTTCTACGGGGCTCAAACTTTTTATCAGATATGCCGCCGTACCACCATCCGCAAAGGTGGCCCTGATCTTTTTTTCCGAAAGCGTAAATTTTCCAAACCGTAGTATTCCCTTCGGATTCTCCACAAGATTCGAATCTTTTAAAAATACAAGTCCGGGGAAATTATAAATGCTGTCGTTGTTGGAAAATACATCCTTGACCATGGGGTGATCAGCATCGGTAATCTCCCAGTTTTGAAAAAGGTAAGCGGGAGAATTTGCAGGGATATGCTCTGCAGGTGTGAGGTCACTTACTTTTTTGTCCCGCTGGCGCTGCATATTACAGGAGGATAAAACCAATAAATGCGCAAAAAAAATTAGGCATCTCACCATGCGAATGTTTTTACAAAAATAATGTCTGAACCAGGATTTGAGTGGATTAATTAAATGAAAGGATTTAAACAGCTTCCAACTTTATAAGTTACCTGCTTCATACGATCTTTACTTTAGTGATTCTATTTAGTTGATTTAATTATCTTCACCGCATGAGAATACCGGCAAGTATTTTATTACTACTGCTATCCGCTGTTTCATTTGCCCAAAAAAAGCCTGCCTATGTATCAGGAAAGGTGCTGGATGAAAATGAAAGCCCACTCGCAAAGGTCTTCATCAACATCCTCGGAAAACAAGCATCAGTCCTTTCTTCTGACTCAGGGACTTTCAGGTTAAAGGTTCCGGCAGATAAAGCGTTTGCCCTGGAATTTTCATATTCAGGCTACAGAACGGAACAAAAAAACTTTTACCTCAATGAGGGGGAAGAAGAGAAACTAACGGTGAAGCTTGAACGCGGAGGCAAGGTCCTTGAAACTGTGACGGTGCAGGATGAAAGAGAAAGAAAAGAGACAGGTCTCACAAGGATCAATCCTAAAAATGCGCTTATTTTACCCAGTACGGTTGGCGGAGTTGAAGGCCTCATAAAAATATTGGTGGGAAGCAACAATGAGCTCACCTCACAATACAATGTGCGTGGCGGCAATTATGATGAAAACCTGATTTACATCAACGACTTTGAGATCTTTCGTCCTTACCTGGTTCGTACAGGCCAGCAGGAAGGCCTGAGCTTCATCAATCCCGAACTTGCAAAAAATATCAATTTTTATAACGGGGGCTTCCAGGCAAAATATGGTGATAAGATCAGCAGTGTGCTTGACATACAATATAAAAAACCGAGGACATTCGGCGGATCGGTATATGTAAGCCTGCTGGAACAGGGCCTGCACTTTGAAGGCAGCACTGCAAACGAAAAATTTACTTACCTTCTGGGAGCCCGGACCCGAACCAATAAAAACCTGCTGAGCAGCCAGGAAATAAAGGGAAATTATACCCCTTCCTCTGCCGACTTACAGGGTTATTTCACATACCGGCTCACCAGCAAATTGCAGTTGGAACTGCTTGGCATATTGTCCGGAACAAAATTTTTACTGGTTCCGGAATCAGCGCAGAAATCTTCAGCAGTTTTTTCTCCGCTCTTCAGTGCGAACCTAGGCCTTGATATATTCTTTGAAGGACAGGAGAAAGACAATTACAACACCAACCTTGTGGGCCTCAGCCTGTTGCATCAACCCAGCAAAAAGTTACACCTCAAGTGGATGCTGAGCCGGTTTGAAAACAATGAAAATGAGAATTTTGACGTGACAGGCGCCTATCTTTTCGGAGAAAGGGATTTTGACAAAACCAAACCTACATTTGGCCAGATCGTGAATCCATTGGGAGCCGGAATATTCCAGAATTTTGCAAGGAACAAGTTGAACATCAGTGACTGGAATGTCAGTCACCGCGGGACTTTTGATAAAGGGAAAAACTTTATACAATGGGGCATCACCGCGGAGCGAACCATTATAAAAGACAAGCTGAACGAATGGGAATTCAGGGACAGCGCCGGTTATTCGCTGCCCTTTGATCCCAACGGGATACAGCTGAGCAATGTCATCAGGTCTAACTCCGATCTTACGGTTGACAAATACAGCGGTTTTGTGCAGGATAATATTCGTTTGGGCGATACCGCTAGGGACTTTACTCTACAGGCTGGAATCCGGTACAATTACAATTCACTGAATAAGGAGTTCCTTTTGAGCCCGAGGCTGCAGTTGAGCTACAAACCGGCCTGGAGAAAGGATGTGGTGTTCAAAGCAGCTGCCGGCGTGTACGATCAGCCTCCCTTTTACAGGGAATTGCGCAGATACGACGGCTCGTTGAATACTTCTTTGAAAAGCCAGAAGAGCTACCAGTTTGTGGCTGGTGTGGACTATAATTTTTCCAATCTCAACCGTCCCTTCAGGATCACAACAGAAGCGTACTACAAAGCCATGAAAGACGTGGTTCCCTACGACATTGACAATGTGCGGATCCGTTATTTCGGGACTAACAGTGCAAAAGCATATGCAACCGGGATTGAAACGAGGCTGTATGGAGAGTTGGTGAAAGATGCTGAAAGCTGGTTGAGCATTGGCGTGATGCGTACCAAAGAAGACATTGACAATGATTTTTATTACCGTTACAAGAATGCTGCTGGTGAATTCATTACCTCACAAAGCACTGACCAGGTAGCTACCGACAGTGTACGAACTGATGTTGGTTATGTGCGAAGACCGAGTGACCGGCTGCTTACATTAGGATTGTTCCTGCAGGATTACCTTACTACCAACAAAAACTTCAGGGTACATGTGAATATGATCTATGGGAGCAACATGAGCTACAACATTCCCAACAGCGTAAGGTATCGCAATGCATTGATCATTGAGCCTTATCTGAGGGTGGACCTTGGATTTAGCGCACTGCTGCTGAGCGACCGCTCACTTCGTCGCAGCCACAGCCCTTTCCGCAGTTTTGAAAATATCTGGGCAAGCCTCGAAGTTTTTAATTTGATCGACAGGGCAAATATCATTTCTTACCAACTTGTGAAAGATTTCGCCAACAATACTTTTGCAATTCCTAACAGGCTTACACCGAGGCTCATCAATTTTAAAATGCTGGCGAGGTTTTGAGGGGGAGTTAAATCTCCATACAGATGATACTGCTGTAAGAAATACTCAGACATATTTATAAAAAATAACAGGCGCCCGATGAGAGCGCCTGTTTTGAATTCTTGAACGTTGGTAATTCAAATAACCATTAAATTTATTATTAAAGACTTATTAACCTTCCCGAGCTTTTTTGATTTCCTACTTTGAAAATATAGATCAGGGTGTTACGCTGAACAGAAGGAACGTTATATTCCAGAGTTCGAACTTGTCCTTTTTCTACATAGCCTTGGAAAATTGTTTTTACTTTTTGTCCAAGAGCGTTAAACAATTCTAAGGAACCCTGCCCGGATACAGCAGACTGTAAAGAGAATTTAACCCTGTCGTTAAAAGGATTCGGGAAGGCCTTCACTTTTGTGCCACTCTCTGAAAGAATAATAGTTTGAGTTGGAACCATGGAGTATTGCTGCCTTGAGGCCACGTTGCTAGGTGGAGTACAAGTTGTAAGATCACTACAAGTAGCTGCAGTCCCTGTACAAGTTGTTCCACTTTGGACATCAACTCCATATACGCTCAGATCTGTTGCTCCTGGTAATAGACCCGTAAAAGTTAAGGTTGCTGAAGATGCCACCTGTGAAGTCGTGACGGTGTGCTGTGTAACATAATACCTGTCTCCAACAACAGCATTTGAAATGGTAAGTGAAGCAGTTCCATCTCCGCATAAAGAAGCCGGAGTTTCACAAATAGTTGGTTTTGGAGGAGCCACGCAACATGTTTTGCTGTTTAATGTTACTGTCCTGGTTGCTGTACAATTATTTGCATCTGTGCAAGTCATCGTATAGCTGCCAGCAATCAATCCGGTATACACTCCGTTTGCTGTTACGGAATTGGTTAAGTTACCTCCTGTTAATGAATAAGAGATGGCCGGAGTTCCCCCTGTTGCAGTAAAAGTTAAGCTACCTTGAGAAGTTCCCGTGCAAGGTTTTGCGCTGGCCGTAGTATCTACAGCTAATGGGGTTCTGATGATAATTTGCGCCGCGGTACCGCACTTTGGAGCAATACTTTTACAGGCATCGGCAAGTATTTCCGCGCAACGTGGTACTGTTTGGCCTGCAGCGTCTGTCCATGCCAGGAAATTATCAGTTAAACTTAGAGCTGATCCACAGGCAAAGGAAATGGTTCCTACTGCAACATTCGTTGTAGCATTTGGCGGAATTATTCCCCCACAAAAACCTTGTGGCCCATCAGAAGATATACTGCCATGTAATGTTCCAAAAAGTGCAAAGCATGTCCGCACAGAACCTGTTTTATTTAGTATCGTTAAATAAAGAGTTCTTGTGACTGTTGACCCCGGAGTACAGGTAAAACAGGTACTAACACCGTCAATATAGGCGCCGAGAACTTCCAGGTCACCGGAAGTACATCGTTTTGCATTCGGACAACTTAATTGTGCGAATACAGTTCCGGAAAAGAATAATGCTGAAAATAAAAAAATAATTGTCAGCTTGTAAAGTTTGGTAATTTTAGTCATAAAGTTTGTTTTGTAAAATGAATAAAGAATTTGAATGTGATTTATTAGAGTTTGATTTATTCTCTACTAATGACCGGCGGGGAGGTATCGCTATTGTAGATTTTAAGAATTGTAGAAAAGCTAATGTTAAGGAAATCGATATTTTTTGGAACACATTTTTCTACAATTGGTGGAGCAGGCATTCGCATGGTACTAAATTGATGATGTCAGTCAATGGAATTATTTACTTGTTTTAACCTTGAAAGGATAAAATTTTGAAAACTTAATTTTTAAGTTAAATACAGAACTTCAACAGCTATATCTCACCAATGATTAAATGATAGAAATATGGATTGCAGATATTGTAAAACAGTTTGGTTTTGGTGTATTTATAGGATGGACAATGTAACACACAATTAATGCAAAGAATGCGAGAGGAGGTAAAAGAATTCAAAGGAGATTGGTCAGCAAATCAAGTTAGAAAGACAACCAAAAAAAGGCAATAAAATCTTTAAACTATTAAATTGTAGAGTTTGATAGGAAGATTGTATTCCAGATAAATAAAAGTTTATCTACAAGTCTGGAGCGGTTGGGGAGGTAATTATTAAGAGTTATGAAAAGCAGTAAGTAGTGTTTGGTAGGAAAAGGATGCTATATCAAATAAACACAAACTTTCCGAGATTTGCAAATAAAAGATTAATTATTTTTCTATCTGGTAAAATAGGAAAACGATCATATTTTTTATAAAAATTTATTTAAAAAAACTGTTTTACACCGACGTTTATCATGCTTAATGAGTATGAACAAAAACTTTAAAAAAATAAATACTTGCAAAAGTAGTACTGCAAGAACTCAAGAAGGTCATTTTATATTGAATTTCTAATAAAAAAAAGGCCGCCAATAGGCAGCCTTTTAAAAAAAATAAAAATTATTAATCAACGGGTAATTTGCAATAATTTACCTGTGACTTGTTTTTGACCTATTTTGAACCTATAAACCAGGTTTGAGTATTTCTGGTTTGGTAAACTCAGTTCATAGTTATTAATGCCTG
>JBDUCQ010000116.1:0-8868 GCA_040003385.1 Ginsengibacter sp.
ACTTTAACTCCAAATTTATTTCTTTCTTGCCTTGCCAGTGCATCTGATGCATACAAAACTCTCCATCAAAGAATTGAATTTCCTTTTAATGTTGGTAAATTCACGATTGACCATTCACCATTCACCTTATTCACCACTAAAATCCCTTTGTTTCATGAATTTTTTGTTCAATATGATTCAGCTGTACTTTAACTCCAAATTTATTTCTTATATGCCTTGCCAGTGCATCTGCCGCATACACACTCCGGTGGCAGCCCCCGGTGCATCCAAAACTCACCATCAAAGAACTGAATTTCCTTTTGATGTAGTCTTCTACTGCTATATCCACCAGGTTATAAACATTGTTTAAAAATTCAGGCATTTTTGTCTCTTGCTCAAGGAAATCTATCACTCCCTTATCTCGCCCGTTAAAAGACTTGTACTCCTCATAGCGGCCAGGGTTCAATATGCCGCGGCAATCGAAAACAAAACCTCCGCCATTCTCTGACTCATCCTTCGGAATACCATTTTTCTTATATGAAAAACTATTCACCTTCACCACCAGCGGAGTAGCGGCATCGGCCCTTATATGTTCAAAACGTTTTTTTACATCGTCTTCTACCATTAAAGTTAGAACCCGTTCAAATTCAGGTAAAACGATCCCAATATGTTTGTTGAGTAAAAACCATTTCATATTGTTCAATGCCAGCGGAATGCTGGTAAGAAAATGCGCCTTTCTTTCAAACAATCCTCTGAACCCATAAGCTCCTAAGACCTGCAAAAGCCGGATCATCACATAACCATGATACTGGCTCACAAATCGGGGACGGTCTACCGGTTTTTGCAAAAGATTTTCAACACAATCCAGGTAGTATTGAAGCAGGGAATTTTTCCAATCGTCAGGCAACTCTGCCTTGGCCTGCCACAGCAGTGACGCCACGTCATATTGCAGAGCCCCTTTCATACCACCCTGGTAATCGATAAAATGTACCTGGCCATCTTTCAGCATGATATTCCTGCTTTGAAAATCCCTGAACATAAAATATTTAAATTCTACTTTTGCCAGGTAAGCGGAAAGTGCTTCAAAATCATCAATCAGCTTTTCTTTATCGTAAGGTATTTTTAAGGTGTCCAGGAAATAATATTTAAAATACAACAGGTCGTTCATGATCGCTTGCCTGCCAAATTCCCTGGAGGTGATGCACCAGCTGTAATCAAGACTTTTGTTTCCATTTATCTGTAGTGCCGCAAGCTTCTTCAGGCTCTCCCGGAAAATGGAATAAACCGTTTCGGTATGTCCATCATGTTCCAGTTTACTCAGTAAAGATTCATCTCCGAAATCCTGCTGGATGTAAATTGTTTGCTCTGCATTGGCAACATAAATTTCAGGAACAGGGCAATTGCGCTTCTTAAAATGGAAGCTGAAATTAAAAAAAGTAAGGTTCTCTTTTACATTTTCATTGAAGGTAGCAATGTAATTTCCCGATTCTGTAAATATTCTGAAATAGATCCTGTCACTGCCGGATTGTGGAAGTTTTTCTATTTTTTGAACAGGTATTGATTGATAGCTGTTAAAAAGCCTGGCAATTTCTTCGGCGATTATCTGCATGCAAACATTATATAAGTAAAAATAAAGTTTTTAGTGCGCAAAGAAATACGGTGTACAAACTAAAAAAAAGCGTAGGATCTTAACAAGTCAGGGCTAGTTGTTGGAAACGATTTTACATTTGAACTGAAGAAAACAATTGAAAATAGTAATTTACAATTGTATGAACTCCGGCTTGCTGCATAGGGAATAGGATTGTACAACTACCAGTAAAGAACGTATTTAGTGCGGTTAGGATGCTAAAAATAAAAATATGATCGTTTATGCCACTGCGGAAACAGATGCAGAGATCAGTCAGGTATTAGATCTACAAAAAAAAAACCTGCCTCAAAATCTTACACAGGAACAAATAAATTCCCAGGGGTTTGTTACCGTTATTCACAGTTTTGATGTGTTGAAAAAAATGAACTCGATTGAAAAAAGCATCATTGCAAAAGATGATCAGATCGTGATCGGTTACCTGTTGGCAATGACCAGGCAATCTAAAGATGACATCCCTGTTTTGATCCCTATGTTCAACATTTTTGACCAGGTAGTATACGGGAATAAAAAAATAGCCGAAAGTAAATACATCGTTGTGGGACAGGTCTGCATTGCTGAAGCGTACCGGTCAAGGGGTATTTTAGACAGTTGCTACCAGGCATACAAAGACCATTTCAAACATAAATACGATTTTGCAGTAACAGAGATCCATGTTAAAAACCAGCGGTCGATCAATGCACACAAGAGAATAGGATTTGAAAGTGTTCACATATACCAGGATCCTGCCGGTGATGTATGGGATATTGTATTATGGGACTGGCGGAATGCCTGAGTCCTGAGCCGGGAGTTTTGAGTATCGTGTTACCTAAGTCTTGAGCAGTTGTTTTAAATACCGTAAACTTCAATTCTGAAAATTTTATATTTCTAAAAATTCTGATAGAGTAGGGTTTGAAAGTGTTCACATATACCAGGATCCTGCCGGTGATAAATGGGAAATTGTATTGTGGGACTGGCGGAATGTCTGAGTCCTGAGCGGGGAATTTATTTCAATTCTGAAAATTTTATAATTCTGAAAATTCTGATATGGAAATGTATGACAATGAAAATACGGTGCAAAAATCATTTGACACCGCCTTTTTAACAGAAGATCTTCTACAGGCCCAATGGGCGGAGTTTATAGAAATAAAGAAAATAATAACAGAATTATACCTCAACAAAAAAAAACCTATCACCATTTTAGATATAGGAATTGGCAATGCAAGAATACCCAGGCATCTCTCCGGCATTGAAGAAATATGGAGTATGATTGAAAAATACGACGGAACGGACAATTCGAAAAGTTGCATACAACTGGCTGAAAAAGTAATTGCCGAGGTGGGGATTGGTGAAAAGGTGAGTGTTTATTTTATTGATGCAACTGCAATGAATACCTGGGAGGTAACCTATGATCTAATTCTCATCACGTGGTTTACTGCCGGTAATTTTTACCCTGCCGATTTTCCATTTGACCATTATCATCAATCCCAATTGAAAATGGATCTGTCTAAAAATGAGAAGTTTCAAAATATCTTTTCAAATGCTTACACGATTTTAAAGCCCGGAGGTGAAATAGTGATTGGGGCATGCTATATTGACAATGACCAAACCCGGAGAAAGCAGGAAGCTTTTTATAAAAAAACTGGGATGACAGTCATTACGGATGCAAATGATTCTTTTACAGCCACGCTGGAAAAGTTCTGGTCTCAAAGGTTTACGAGAGAAAAAATATTTAATTATTTACCGTTTGTTCTACAGGACAAAATCTCCTTTGTCCCACTTGACACTTATGATTTTGCAATGCTTGTCAGAATAAAAAAATAATTTTAAGAATAATTTTTTATATTCATTCAGCGAAACGACTGAGACATCCGGAATTTTACTGCCTGATATTTTTTAAAAATTCCGGTTTTATAATTTAAACCTTCAATTTTATGAATACCAAACTACGTGCAATACTTATTGTAATTGCAATCATTTTTACCGTTGCAGTCAATGCCCAAACTATTTCCGGAAAAGTAATTGACGATGCCAGTAAAGAACCCTTGTCCGGCGCCTCCATCAAAGTGGTTGGATCATCCAATGGCGCAACTACTGATGCCAATGGCACGTTTACAATAAGCGCAGATCCTCGGGCAAAGTTAGACGTTACGCAGGTGGGTTATGCGCCTAAACGCGTTTCACTCAATGGCTTACTTGAAATTACAATTGAATTATCCATCCAGCGAACAGTGCTGGAGTCCGTAACTGTCTACGTAGGTAGCAGGAATTCTCAAAGGACACTGACAGATAACCCATTACCGGTGGATATATTTTCATCCAATGATTTAAAATCAACCGGGCAAATCACATTTGATAAAGCGCTTCAGTACCGGGTACCGTCTTTCAATACTGTTAATACCCCGGTGAATGATGCCACTACTCTGCTGGATCCCTATGAAATAAGAAATCTTGGTCCCAGCCGCACATTGGTATTGATCAACGGTAAACGAAAAAATTTGAGCTCATTGTTATATGTACAGTTTTCTCCTGGCAGGGGAGAAACCGGATCAGACTTATCGGCCATACCTGCAGATGCCATCAAACGCGTGGAAATATTAAGGGATGGCGCATCGGCCCAGTATGGTTCTGATGCGATTGCCGGTGTAATGAATGTGATATTAAAAGACAGGTTTGATTATAGTTCGTTAACCATTAATTCTGGAATCACCAGCAAGGGAGATGGGCTAACATATGGTTTGTCTTACAATAGCGGCACAAATTTTTTAAATAGTGGCTTTCTTAATTATACAATTGATTTCAGTCAGCAAAATAATGCAGTGCGTTCAGGAATTATTGATGTCCCCACAGAAATCGCAACATTTGGAGACCCTTCAAAACCTGCAACTGATCCTGCAAATAAGCCAATTGTAGATTTTCTGAAAGTTTATCCAACCGGGAGGAATACGAATGGAACAGGGGAAATCACTGCTGAAAAATTTGAATACAACCTTGGATCCCCGTCCGGCGAACATAGCCAGTTTTATAGCAATGGCGCATTTGTTGCCAAAAAAGTGATCAGCAATGCCAATTACCGGGTTCCTTACTGGAAAAAAGATTATGGTTTGTTGCACACGCCTGATCCAAATGGCATCGACTATACAGGAAGTACCGATCCGGCTGATATAGCGCTATATAAAGGGTATATAGGTTACCGGCCTTCCTTTGAGGGCGACCTTATTGATTACAATGGAACATTTGGCTTAAAGAATGACAAAAATGGCTGGAAACAGGATGTTAGTTTTACTTTTGGTGGCAATCAGCAAATTTATGCCGTCAACAATACAGTAAATCATGATCTGAAAAAAGCCAGCCCTATTACATTTAAACCAGGAGGATTCCGGTTTACAAATGTGATAGGAAATTATGATATTACTAAGGCTGTAACAGATCAATTCAACATTGCATTTGGTTCCGAAATCAGGTCTGAAACTTTTAAAATTATCGGAGGCGACACTGCATCCTATTCCGGCCAGGGAGCAAATTCATTCCCGGGAATCCGGCAGGAAAACGCAACCACGAATACCAGGTTCAACTTCGGTGCGTATTTTGACGCCAGTTATGATATTACCAAAGACTTTTTATTGAATGGAACGATACGTGGTGAAAAGTATAGTGATTTTGGAGAGGCATTTGTCTGGAAAGCATCTTCACGCTATAAAATTGATGGCGATAAATTTGTACTCCGTGGTTCAGCCTCTACCGGATTCAGGGCGCCTACCTTACACCAGATATATGCGCAATCCACTCAGGCATCTTTTGTTGCAGGAACGATCCAGCTTTCTGGTCTGTTCAATAACAGGAGCAAACAGGCTTTCGCTCTGGGGATTCCATTATTGAAACCAGAAAAATCCAATAACTATACAGTTGGTATTGGTGTAAATCCTCTAAGAGGCTTGAGCTTTACCTTGGATTTTTACAGCATTACTATCAGGGACAGGATCGTGTACAGCTCTGCAATTTCTTCGAGTGACCCTACGAGCACATTGGGACAGATCCTGGCTAATGCCGGTGTTGTCCAGATTCAATTTTTCATTAATGGTATTAAAACAAGAACTGAGGGATTGGATTTTGTTGGGAGTTTCAAAAATATTCTCCTGGGCAATGGAAAACTTGGGGTGAATGTTGCGGGTAACTATACAATTGATAATAAAATTATACCAAATTCCTCTGGTAAATTAGCCAATGATCCTCCGGCCATCTCAGCTGCGGGAAGTACAATCTTAAGTACCCAGATAAAATCGTTGTTAACAGAAAGTCGTCCTAAATACAAAGCGATAGCTGGCTTGGATTACTTCATTCATAAGTTCAATATCAACTTAAACAATACCTTATTTGGACCTACAAAATTCCAGGACCTCGATAACGGAGGTTCGATAATGGAACATATAAGGCAAAAGTTTCTGCCCGCGGTGGTTACCGATTTGAATGTGGGATATAATATTACAGACAAAGTAAATTTTGCAATTACTGTCAACAACATACTTAATATTTTACCGAAGTGGAAACTAGAACTTGTAGACAATGATCCTACAGCGAGAGGTGTATTAAATGATCCAGCCCAGAAAAGTTTACTTGAGGGATTTTTAGAGTTCAGTGGAAGGTATAAGATACTCGCATATAACGGATCACAGTTCAGCCAGTTGGGTACTATTTTCCAGGCTTCTTTAAATTTTAAATTCTAAATCAGTCCACAGTCGACGGTCCACGGTCCACAGCAGAGATTATATTTTTAGGCTGACACTTTGTGAGCAGAATATTCTGCTGTGGACTGTCGACTGTGGACAGTCGACCGATTAAAGCGCCGTCAGGTCAAGAGAATAACCCGGGTACTGGTATTCTTTGATGATCTCTTCACCAGATAATTTATTTTTACCACGAACACCTGCTACAGGCAACGCTTGCAATTCATTGGCACCGATCCTGTAATTCAGTAATTTTTTTATTTCATCTATAGGCGTTTTCGGATCAATCCATTCATCTGTCATTTCTTTCTTCAACATCAAAGGCATTCTTTCAGAATTTGGCCCACCGTTGTGAATCTTAGCCATCATATCATTTGCAGCAGTAGTAATGATGCTGAAAGTGGTGAACATCTCGCCGGTTTCCTTGTCTACCCAATTATTATACAATCCTGCCAGGGATAGAATTCCAGAGTTTTTTCCAGTTATAAAATAAGGCATCTTTCTTTTGCCCCCGATTTCATGGTGGTGCTCGAAAAAACCAGTGGAGGGAATGATACACCTCTTCTTTAAAATCGAATATTTGAATGTGTTTGATTCAAATATAGTCTCCTGGCGTGCATTAACTAATTTATTCAGGTAACTGTCCGCATCCTTCTTTGTTTTTGCATACCAGGGCATCATTCCCCAAAGTCCGTTGTGGATTTGTTTTTTTCCATCCTGCATGATCAGCATGGGCCATTTGCAATCAGTGCCCGCTACTTCATGGTAAAGCGGTTCAAATTCAAGAGGTAAATTGTCAGCCAATTCATAGTAGCTATAAATTTGTTGAAGGTCATAAAACTTACTATTGTCACGGCACATAATCAAAATTAATGATTTACAGGTCACCATCATTGATGCTGATAATGACTCCTGTTCCTATCCGTAACTTATAAAACACTTTTCCGAAATTATCACCGATAATGATCCGGAAATCATTTTTTAGCATCAATTCATACTGTTGCGGATAGCGGGTTTGCACATGACGTGCGATCCGGATCCTCTCCTCATCAACCAACTTAAAATTATGCTCAATTATTTTGGCAAGGCAAACCTGTTGTTGATCTTCAGCGGCTTCAAACAGTCTTTTTTTCTGGTGTGTATTTTTAATGTTGAAAAAATCAGGTAAAAGGTCTTTCTTCAATCGTTTGCAATAATATTCAGCCTTATCAAATGCTTTAAAAGGAGAATATAAAAATGTTCTGGTACCACCCTGGTTCAATTGATAATTTTTTGTCCAATCCTGCCTTACAAAATTACTAAACCCCTGCTGCTGAAGAGTGTTGATCAGTTTAGGCGTGAGTAATGGAAAACCGCTAAACATAGGTATCTATTGGTAAATATTCATGATTGATTAAAAATTATTGCTGCAACCTGCTAAACAGTATTTGACTATAGTATTTCTCATCTTGAACATTATTCCTGCCTTAGTACTGCGCAGCGAGCGACCATTTAATGAGCGTTGCACATTTTGTACTTTACAAATAAATTTTATCGTCACGGTCATAGATCAGAATAATTTCCCTTGTTCTCCTGGTCTCCTGAACTTGCTGCAATCCAGTTCCAGGCGTTCGTGGTCCAGTCCATATTTGTGTGTGTATTTTTTATACTGCTGTGAAATGATCTGAGCTATATTTCCTTCCCCCCTCATGCGAACACCAAAACGGCTGTCATTTACTTTACCATCATGGCTTTGTTCGATCAGGTGCCATACTTTGTCTGCCCTGTCCGGGAAATTTTTATACAACCAGTCATGAAATAAAAATTTGATCGCGCCATTCAACCTGATGAAAGTATAAGCCGAAAAGCTCGCGCCTGCATCACTCGCAGCCTTTAGGATGTCATGCATTTCATGGTCGTTCAATCCGGGTATCATCGGACCCAGCATTACTCCCATACGAACACCTGCTTCACTCATTTCCCTGATCAGCCTGATCCGTTGTTTCCCTGTTGTTGTCCGTGGCTCCATCAACCTTCGCAGGTCTTCATTGAAAGATGTTACTGAAACGAGGACAGAGACGAGGTTCTTTTTAGCCATTTCCTGCAGCAGGTCCTTGTCGCGAAGCATGCCTGCATTTTTTGTGATCATTCCCACCGGCTGGTTGAATTCATTGCACACTTCGAGAAGTGAACGGGTGATGCGAAATTTTTTTTCTGCCGGCTGATAACAATCTGTGTTTCCGCTTAAACCAATAGGAACACATTCCCATTTAGGGTTCATTAAAAATTTTCTCAGAAGCTCAGGTGCATTTTGCTTTACAATGATCCTGGTTTCAAAGTCCAGGCCTGCACTGTAACCCCAGTATTCAAATGAATTTCTCGCATAACAATAGATGCAGCCGTGCTCACATCCCTGGTATGGATTCATACTATAGAACATACCTACATCGGGACTGTCTACTTTATTTACGATCCCTTTTGCATTGTCAACCAGGTATTGCGTTGCCACATTCGCCTCCGTCCAGTCGTCTATCCCTTCAACATGTTCCTTTACCTTCTCGT
>JBDUCQ010000117.1:0-8822 GCA_040003385.1 Ginsengibacter sp.
CGGTTCCCGGAATCACCGATTGCATGGGTACACATTTGAAATCCATGATCAATGATTATTTTTGCAACTGAATCCATGTGCTCGGCAGTATTCAATAAAAACCCATTCCACCCGGGCTGATCATCGTATGGCTGCAAAAGACACGCACCTCTTGAGCCAAGGGCGCCATCGGCATACACTTTAAAGGCACGGACATTCAGCAACGGTGTTTTTATTTTACCATTATTAATCAAAAAATCATAATTCTCTTTCCGGTCGGACAACATTGCATAGATCCTCATTTTTAACTGATGGGCCTTTTGCATATTGTCGAGCAGGGACACCTGGTTATAATCAATTCCGCATTCGTCAATTGTAGTTAGCCCCACTTCAAAACAATTCTGCTGAGCATTCAAAATGGCACTGCTGATTTCAACCAGTGAGGGTTCAGGTATTTTTGAATACACCAGCCGGGTAGCGTTATCGATCATGATACCTGTTAACCTCCCATTCTTAACTTCGATCTCGCCACCTTTAATATTCATACCCGGTTTTACTCCTGCAATTTCCAACGCCTTATTATTTACAACTATGGCATGCCCGTCAATCCTTCTGAGCAAGACAGGCCTGCCTGGAAATAATTTATTCAATTCATCATTGTCAGGAAAATTTTGTTTTGTCCAGTCGTTCTGATCCCACCCTTGTCCTATGAGCCAACCCTCCTTTTGAACGGCTGCGAATGCCTGCAATTTTGAAAGGATCTCTTTCCAGCTTCCTGTGCCTACAAGATCTGCTACCCGCAGAGTTAAGCCGTATTGAATAAAATGGGAATGAGCATCTATAAATCCAGGGAAAATACAATTTCCATGGGCATCCAGTTTTACTTTTGATTCAAACTTTAGTAATATGTTGCTTGTTTTACCAACGTCAATTATTTTTCCGTCCAGCACTGCAAATGCTTCAGCAGTTGTAAAAAGGGAATCCACTGTGTATACCTTTGCATTGTACACGAGCAGGTCAGCTTTTTGCTGTGCTGTACAGCTAATTAAAATGGCCAGGCAATAAAATGTAAAAATTGTTTTCAACCTTAATGTTATTTAGGTGTGAATTGTTTGGTGGCGATTATATTCAAATAAATCCAAAGGCTATTTATCTTCCGATATGAGGATAAGGTCGGCCAGAGAAATTGCGGTAACAGCCTCGAGGACAACTGGCACTCTCAATGCAATGCAAAGGTCATGTCGTCCTTTAACTGAAAATGGTTCTACATTCCCCGTTTCCATATTTAAGGTTTGCTGTTCTTTTGGAGTTGAGGACGTGGGTTTGATTGCAATTTTAAAAAGTAAGGGGTTGCCATTTGTCAATCCGCCTACAATCCCACCCGCATGATTGGTTGACGTTTTACCATCCGGAGATTGCAGAGCGTCATTGTGCTGGCTGCCAAACATTTTTGCTGCCGCAAAACCAGTCCCAAAATCAATGCCTCTCACAGCAGGTATTGCAAATACCAGGTGGCTGATGATGGATTCTGCAGAATCAAAAAAAGGTTCACCGAGCCCAACAGGCAGCTCATTAACACTGCACTCAACGATCCCGCCTATTGAATCTTTCGCATCAATGGCTTTTTGTAGCCCTTTTTCAAGGTCCGTTTCGCCACCGATCTCAAGGATCGATGCCGTCACTTTAATTTTGCCAAGCACTTTTTTTGCAACTACCCCGGCTGCCACCAATGCCACTGTTAGCCTGCCACTAAAATGGCCGCCGCCTCGGTAATCTTCAAATCCCATGAATTTTTTTGATGCAACAAAATCTGCATGACCGGGCCTTGGTACAGCTCTTTGTTTTTCATAATCTGCACTTCTGGTGTTTGCATTTCTGAATAATAGGGTGATTGGCGTTCCCGTGCTTTTATCATTAAATACGCCGCTTACGATCTCGGGGATGTCATCTTCTTTCCGTGGTGTAGTGCCTTTGGCTCCTGGCTTCCGTCTTTCCAGGTCCTCAAAAAAATCATTTACCGTCAATGAGATCCCGGGAGGACATCCGTCTACAATGCAGCCGACGGCAGTGCCATGTGATTCGCCAAAAATGGTTACCCGGAAAATTCTGCCAAAAGAATTCATGTGCTGCTATTTATAAATTAATACCCATACTCCCTCAGTTGAAGTTCATTGTCACGCCATTTTGGCCTTACTTTCACGAACAATTCTAAAAAAACCTTCCTTTCTAAAAATTCTTCAATGTCCTTCCTGGCTTCTGTGCCCAATTTTTTTATCATGCTTCCCCCGTGCCCAAGTACAATTCCCTTTTGAGTTTCCCGTTGGAGGATGATATCAGCTGTGATCTTTACAAGAGTTTGTTTTTCCTTAAACTCCTGCACCAAAACCGTTGCATGGTAAGGTATCTCATCCTGGAACAAATAAAATATTTTTTCCCGTATGAGTTCACTCACAAAAAATTTCGTAGGCAGGTCACTAAGGTTATCACCTTCATAAAAGGGCGCACCTTCAGGTAATAAATTCAGAATACTTTCTTTCAATTCGTCAATTCCTTTTTTCCTGAGTGCAGAGATCACGATCACTTGCTTGCAATAAGGCTGCTCGCTGAAAAATTTTGTGGCATTGACTATAACCTGCGGGTCTACCAAATCTGATTTGTTGATGATCACAATCGCGGGCACTTTTAAATGCAGTGAAGAAAATATGATGTGGGCTTCTTCAGGATTGTCTTTTATATCAAAAATCAGAAGAGCAACGTCTGCATCTTCCAGGCTTGCCTTAACAGCCATCATCATTTTTTCATGAAGCTTATACTTAGGCTCGATGATGCCGGGTGTATCGGAAAAAATAATCTGGTAATCTTCACCCGTTAATATGCCTTTGATCCTGTGCCGGGTGGTTTGTACTTTAGAAGAGACAATTGCAAGCTTCTCCCCTACCAGGGCATTCAGCAGGGTACTTTTGCCGGCATTTGGCTTACCAAAAATATTTACAAAGCCAGATTTCATTTTGTGTAAAAATATGGAAATAAAAAAGGGCCTCATAATATGGTCTATGAAGTTGAAAAGCTTTTTCTGTTGAAGGGGCCATGAATGCAGTTACGCGAATAAGAAAATGCAGGGCCGTTCTTTTTAAAAAAGTATATTTATTAGTGAACTAACTTCTATGGTATGAAACAGATCTTTTTTTTCCTGATATTTTTACTTTCCGTAAATCGTACGTTATCACAAAGTATGGTACGGGTTACAACTGAGCAATTGTTGGATAATGCGAAACAGAACAATGCTGCAACAATTAATGATTACCCTGAAATATTGGTAAATTTTGCTCTCCCCCTTATTGACAGTACCTGCGCCCTTAGCCTTGCACTCATACCATCTGAGAACCAGGTGCAGGCGCAATACCCGCAGTATAAGTACGCAGTAGGTTTGCAATTAAAAAATTATTTATTAAAACAAATTCTGCTCAGGGCTTTATTAAAGTTTGACAGTTCATGCACTCCAATATTTGTAACCAAAAATGATTTCGAATCCCGATTGCGTTTCAAGTATGAATACCCTAATTTCCTTAGAAATGCATTGCTTAAACAAGTAGATGAAACCGATACCAGTTTCCTTGAATTAGCAAAGAGGGAGTTTGAATGGTGGGGACCAAATATAATTAGGTTTTATAATACAATTTTAAAGCCAGGCATTCACCAGCTTACAATAGGAAAAGAAAAATTTGAACCGTGTTTGCTTGCAGCACAGGATAATGGAGCGCTATGGGCTAAATTTATTTATCTTATAACAGGTAAAAAAGAGTATGGTTCTACAAATGAAGAACTAAATAAAGTATATAGAAAATTAATAAATTTGACTGGTACAAAGAGGGATCCTGATGACAGGCCGGATTTTATAAGGTTTGGAAAGAGCAATAAAATTTCGCTGGGAGCATCGGTTGGCTCCCTAGACTCATTGGATTTTGAAAAAGTTCCAGAACTGAAAGAAAAATTCGATAAAACTCAAAAGGAAAAAAGCTGGAAGATCATGATTTATACACATAAGAACAAAGGCCTGATCTTACTGAACTATATTACATCAACAATGATCGGCTTTTCAAAAGAAAGTTTAAATAGCCCAACAATTTATTTACTTGATCTTACAGGTCCATCTACCCTCCAGATAACAAATATTTCATACAGGGAAAGATTTTATTGAATTTTAGATTCAATCCCTGCTTCCGTCTCTTATTAAAATTTTCGGAGAATAAAAAGGAGAAATAGTACATATCAAATAAAAAGAAGGTGTTTAAAATTTTGTATTAAAATAGAAGTACAAATCCTCCTGGTACAAAAAAATTCAAAAATTAATTGAGTTTCAAGCCTCTGATTTGAGTCCGCTAGCCGGCGGATTCGATCGCGAATGGAATCTGCCAACTTCAGTGCAACATTCAATAAAAAAACCTCAAAAATTACTTTGAGGTTTTTATGTTGCGAAGGGAGGGTTCGAACCTCCGACCTTCGGGTTATGAGCCCGACGAGCTACCGCTGCTCTACTTCGCGGTTTAAGAGGGTGCAAGTTACCGACTTATACTTTTGCCACCAAATTTTTATACTTTAGTAGCCATGAAAATCAATATACCCCCCAGGCATTTGATGTTATTCATTCTACCATTTTCCCTGGTGTCGTGCAAACACAAAATAAAAGAAAATCAGGACAGCATTTATTCCAGGCATTTACAGAAACATGTGCAATTAACAATCATCAGCACTCCTGTGCCTAATGACAAGAATGATTTCAACTTATTGCTTTTAAACGATGGGCAGGACATCGGGAAACTTATGGTGAAGGAAACAATTGACAGCCTTTATAAAAAAAAATTGATTGAGCCCCTTGTTGTAGTGGCTATACATACAACAGACCGGATGAATGAATATGGTGTGGCAGGTTCCCCCGATTACCAGGGTAACGGATCAGCCGCCACCAAATACGCGGCATTTATCGACGATGAATTGTACCCCTTCATAAAAAAGAAAGCCGGGGTACGGAAATTTCATTCGGTTACCATCGCAGGCTGTTCCCTGGGAGGACTCTCTGCATTTGACATTGCCTGGGACCATGCAGATAAAATTGATAACGTGGGTGTGTTTTCGGGCTCGTTCTGGGTGAGGGACAAAGATGCATCCGCTGCCGATTACTCTGATGACAAAGATCGTATCATGCTGAATAAAATAAGATCGTCAAGAAAGCGGCCACACCTTAAATATTGGTTCTACACAGGCGACCAGGAAGAGAAAGGAGACAGGGATAAAGATGGAATAACCGATGTTGTCGATGATAACATTGACCTGATCAACCTCATAAAAAGTAAAAACGTTTGCCCGCCCGAAGATATCTTCTTTATAGAGTCCAAACAAGGGATGCATGATTACACATCATGGAGCCATGTATTTCCCGAATTCCTTGTTTGGGCAGTCGGAACTCATTCAAATGATTAAATCATTTGAATACCTGTGACTATTTATAAGGGGGAACCCAGAGTTAGATGTGAGTCTTAGCTTTTTTTGCCGACCGAACTCGCCCCGCTGGTATGTATTTCCTTCATCACTGCTTCACCCATGAAACTAACTGAACTTGCCCCGGAAGCGTGTGCTGAAATTTGTTTATTCACTGTAAGATGAATGTCGGAAGCCCCGGTGGCTTTGGCTGTACAGTCATCCACCTTCATTTCATAACCTTTAACGTCGCTTGCGCCGGATGCTTCTATATCTATGGAGGTAGCTTCCCCGCTGATCTTAGCATCCGAGGCACCGCTTGCTGTGATTGTTAATCTGGAGGCATTCAGTACACCTTCCAGCTCACTGGCGCCTGATAAATTGATCCGTAGCACATCAGATTTCAAAGTTCCTGCTATCCTCAAATCGCTGGCCCCGGAAACATCCAGCGCTTCAATGTTTTTGCAAGACACATACGCCTTGAGTTTTTTATTGGTGGAAGAAAAATTAAACTTATCTCCATCATAATAAATTTTAAGAGTGCCGTTCACCACTTCAGTTTTTAATTTATCCCTGAATTTTTCTTCGCTGGCACTCACTGCCACAGCTTCCGTGTTTCCCTGTGACAGGTAAACTTCGATCGACCCAGAAACCCGGATGGCATTAAAACCCGGTACATTCCGCGTAACAGCATTCTTGTCATTGAAAGTTGGCTCCTGGCAAAATGCACTAACGGAAGAAACCAGCAAAAAACATAGAAATATATTTTTCATATCAATTACTTTATAGATACAATTAACTTTTTTTGAAATACTATTTATTTTTCGTGTAACGATACATAAGTAAAAAAGTTACAGGTAAAATATTTTTATTTTTTTGATGGGGTGAAACTATCTTTGCAATGCTTCGAACAAATAAAGAAGCAAAGTTCCCGGGGTGCTTATGGCGAAAGCCGTTTTGCTGAGAAATACCCGCAGAACCTGATCAGGATAATGCCTGCGAAGGGAGGTCAACATTTTTTTTTATTTCCCCCTCTGTTTTGCATTTATCCAATTATTCAAGGATAAAAATTAAATGATGAAACTTCTGGTTCCAGTGGCAGCCCTTTTCATAACAATGGATGCGTGCGCCCAGGCAAAAAAAAATGACACCTTACTTTTACAACCCATTGAGATAAAGGCTGTGAGAGCAAGTGACAAAGCACCCTTTTCCAAAACAGATCTGTCAGCAAAAGAAATTGCTGAAAATAACCTTGGGCGGGATCTTCCATTCATTTTAAATCAAACACCCTCAGTTGTTGTTAATTCTGATGCCGGTAATGGTATTGGCTATACAGGTTTACGCATCCGGGGAACTGACGGTACACGAATAAATGTAACACTGAATGGGATCCCTTACAATGATGCAGAAAGCCAGGTATCTTATTTTGTAGATCTTCCTGATATATCATCATCTGTGAACAGTATACAGGTGCAGAGAGGCGTAGGGACGTCTTCAAATGGAGCAGGCGCCTTTGGCGGTACAATCAATTTATCAACGAATGAGATCAATGAACAATTTTATGGGGAGGTAAATAATAGTTTTGGTTCTTACAATTCCTGGAAAAATACCATAAAATTTGGATCAGGTTTGCTCGGCGATCATTTTACGATCGATGGAAGGGTATCCAGGATCAGCAGTAATGGCTTTGTGGACCGGGCATCAAGCGATCTTCGTTCCTTTTATTTCAGCACTGCCTATATTGACCCTTCAAATTCATTGCGTTTGAATATATTCAGCGGTAAGGAAAAAACATACCAATCGTGGTATGGTATCCCCGAAAATGACCTGGTCAGCAACCGGACATACAATGCAGCAGGCACTGAAAAGCCAGGTACCCCTTACAAAAATGAAACTGACAATTACACACAAACGCATTACCAGTTATTTTATAACCATAAGTTCAATTTGAGCTGGCGAGGCAATGCAGCATTATTTTATACTAAAGGGGCAGGTTATTATGAAGAATACCGGGCAGCACAAAAATTTGCAGATTATGGCTTACCTGATCCGGTTGACACCAGTCAAAATAAAACAGAAACAGATCTCGTCAGGCAATTATGGCTGGACAATAATTTCTTTGGCGGCATCTTTTCATTGCAAAAACAAATGAGTAAAGGTCAGCTTACAATTGGCGGAGGATGGAATAAATATGAGGGCAAGCATTTCGGAATTGTAACATGGGCGCAGGAAGGATTTCCCAAAAATTATCATTTTTATGACCTGTCTGCCAGGAAACAGGATGGTACTTTGTATGCAAAACTACAACACGAGGTCGGATCTCACTGGCAGGGATTTGAGGACGTCCAGGTGAGGGCCATTGATTATGTGATCAATGGTTTCCAGGATCATCCTGCACTTATCATCCATAAAAATTATCTATTTATTAATCCAAAGGCCGGGATAACTTATATCCGTAATCATTACCAGGCATACCTCTCCTATTCAATCGCATCAAAAGAACCAAACAGGGATGACTTTGAAGCCGGCCTTGGACAGCAGCCACGTACTGAGACATTGCATGATGTGGAGTTGGGGGTTGAAAAGAAAAACCTAAATTATTCTTTTGGGGCAACTTTTTATTATATGTATTACCACAACCAGCTTGTGTTGACTGGGAAAATAAATGATGTAGGATCATATACGCGCACCAATACACCTTCTAGCTACCGGTTGGGAATTGAATTGCAGGGTAAGATAAAAATCAGCAAATGGCTAAGCACAGCTGCAAATCTTACACTCAGCAAAAACAAGATCAAAGATTTTACCGAATACATTGATGATTATGACAATGGGGGGCAGCAGGTATTCAATTATCAAAACACGAACATTTCTTTTTCTCCCGGGATTATTGCAGGGGGAATCTTCACTCTCACGCCCATCAAAAATGCATCGGTCATCCTGTTGCCAAAATACGCAGGCAGGCAATACCTGGATAATACATCAAGATTGTCCCGCAGCCTTCACGAATTTTATGTGCAGGATATTCGCCTAAATTATTCGCTGCCGGGCAAATGGATAAAAGAGTATAATTTTTCATTTGAAGTGAGAAATGTTTTTGATAAAAGGTATGAACCAAATGGATACACCTTTAGTTACTTTTATGGAGGAACGATGACCACTGAAAACTATTATTTTCCTATGGCCGGCAGAAATTTTATGGCTGCTATCAATATCAGGATATGATTAGTTTTTTATTTCCGAGTTCTTAGTTCTTAGTTTGTTACTTACTTATGGAATCGACAGTATTGAATAAACCTTATTTTAATTTTTAATTTGTAGTGCCAATCTAATCTCGAAGGGCTTCCGACAAAGTACTAAGAACTAAG
>JBDUCQ010000226.1:0-2624 GCA_040003385.1 Ginsengibacter sp.
GGCCATTTTTTTTACATAATCCCGATATTGAAGGTTTTAAAAATGCAATCACCGAAAGAGAAAAATTTAATACTGACAGGCAAGTTCTGTGTACTATTTTAAAAGATCAGTATTCACAATCGGTCGTAGATGATCGCCTGCAAAAAAATATAGACCTTCTTGCTCATCCGGATTCATTTACCATTTGCACCGCGCACCAGCCTAACATTTTTACCGGGCATTTATACTTCATTTACAAGATAATCCATGTACTAAAAATAGCGGATACGCTTTCCCGTGAGATACCTGGCAAAAATTTTATTCCTGTATTTTATATGGGTTCAGAAGACGCTGACCTTGAGGAACTCGGCCATGTTTATATCGGAGGTCAAAAATATGAATGGAAAACTTCACAGACGGGCGCAGTCGGTCGTATGAAGGTTGATGAACACCTTATACAGCTGATCGATGAAATGAGCGGCCAGCTTACTATTTATCCATTCGGAGCAACTCTCATTGATGTTCTTAAGAAGTATTTTATCAAAGACATTCCTCTTCAGCAGGCAATGTTTAATTTGATCAATCATTTATTTGGCGCACAGGGATTGGTTGTATTACTGCCGGATCACCCCGGATTCAAAAAGGCGATGACTATTGTTTTTGCTGATGACCTTTTGAATAAAATACCATCTGAAATTGTGAGCGTTAGCGCTGAAAAATTATCCGAACATTATAAAGTGCAGGCGCATCCCAGGGATATCAACCTGTTTTATTTAAAAGACAATATCCGAAACAGGATCATCGAACAAAAAGGGATCTATAAGGTTCAGGATACACCTATCACCTTTTCAGAGAAGGAAATACTTGAGGAACTAGATGCCCATCCTGAAAGATTCAGCCCGAATGTAATTTTAAGAGGTTTGTTCCAGGAAATGATCCTGCCGAACCTCGCTTTTGTGGGAGGAGGAGGAGAGCTGGCCTATTGGCTGGAATTAAAGGACCTGTTTTTACATTACCATGTGCCTTTCCCGGTATTGGTTCTCAGGAATTCTTTCATGCTGGTAAATCATAAAATGCGTTCGCTGATCAGTGGCCTGCAAATAAGTACCAGTGGTATTTTTAAAGATGAATATGAATTGATCAAACAAATGGTGAGGCAGAACAGCACGCATCAACTCACGTTACAGGATCAAAGGGTAAAAGCAACCGAATTATACCAATCTGCGAAAACTGCCGTAAAGGAAATAGACAATACCCTTGAACAGCATGTAGATGCACTACAGTTAAGAACACTGAAAACGATTGACACGCTGGAGAAAAAAATGCTGAAGGCCGAAATAAAAAAATTTGAAATTCAGCAAAGGCAGATCAGGAAAATAAAGGAACTCCTGTTTCCAATGGGAGACCTCCAGGAACGCGTTGAAAATTTTATGCCATATTATGCAAAGTGGGGGAGTGAATTTCTGAAGATGATCTATGACAATTCGCTTTTCCTCGATCAACAGTTTTGTGTGATAGACACTGACGAATAATAAAAGTTTTTTATTGTTAGAATTCCTTATTAAGTAAGGTTGTTTACTTTTTTCATCACTTCTTCTTCGAGCTCTTTTTTATACAACAAGAGCGTTTCAGCAATTGCGGGGTCACTGGTCCCCAATATCTGGGCAGCAAGGATGGCTGCATTCTTTGCGCCATTGAGCGCAACAGTAGCAACTGGAACACCATTTGGCATTTGTAATATTGATAAGATTGAATCCCATCCATCTATTGAATTTGAAGATTTTATAGGTACTCCGATCACGGGCAGTGTTGTTACAGATGCTGTCATACCCGGCAGATGGGCGGCGCCACCTGCACCAGCAATGATCACCTTCAATCCTCTTTGCCTGGCAGTTGTGGCATATTCAACCATGCGCGCCGGTGTGCGGTGTGCAGATACAATAGTAAGTTCAAAACTAATATTGAATTTTTTTAAAATTTTCCCGGCAGCTTCCATTACCTCCATATCACTGTCACTCCCCATGATAATACCTACCAAAGGCAATTCATTTGCTGATGGTTCTAATTTTGACATGATGTAAAAATAAGGTTTCTGTGAATTAGGGTTTTAGAATTTTACCGGGCCCATTTAAAGTCTCCTGATAATATCTCCCTTTAACCTGAGCAACTCAGTTTCCGCAACCTTGGCATCATATCTTGCAGTGATCAGCCGGGTGTACGCATCTGAAAGGCTTTGCTGTGCCTGCCGCAATTCTACAAATGTTGTGACAGCCAATTTATATCGTTGGTAAGCTATCGAAACATTTTCTTTTGCTAACACGATGTTGGTTTCTTCCAGCGCCAGTTCCTGTTTTTGAAGTTCATACGTCCTGAAAGCATTTTCAATGTTGGCGTTCAGTAAAGACAATTGATTTTCCAGGGTGAGCTGTTTAAAATCGATGTCTGCCTGTGCCAGCCTGATGTTCCGTTTTACTGTATAATTATTGAAGATGGGAATGCTGGCGGTAACGCCATAATTAAATCCTTTATTCAAATTGTATAATGTGCTGAATGAATTGATGACAGAATTATTGGTAGTCTGGTTAAAATTATATGCAGACGTTACACTAACAGTGGGCCATCTTTCAGCTTTTGCTTCCCGGAAT
>JBDUCQ010000118.1:0-8733 GCA_040003385.1 Ginsengibacter sp.
CGGAATATTCCAGATGCAGAATAAAACTTCCGAACTAACAGTTGGTGGTGCCCTTGCAGCCAGTCTGAATAAAGATGATGAAACTCCTACCAACGTTTATGCTGGCGCTTGGTTCCGGCTTCATGATGCACTCATTCCTTATATAGCCCTGGAATTTAGCAGCATGCGAATTGGTGCGAGTTATGATGTCAATGTTTCAAGCCTAAAAAGTGGTTCTCAAAGCAGGGGCGGAATGGAAGTTTCTGTGATATATATTAAACGCCCACCTAACGGAAGAAATATCCCTTGCCCCAAATTTTAAAGGGTAAGAAAAATGATCATTTCTGATCAAGCTCTACATGGCATTTATTATTGATTAATTGATTATTATGATCTGATTGTTTTTTGATCACAATCCGAAACCAGGATAAAAAGTATTGCGGATATATCTGTTCGATAAACTCAATACGGGCTAGTTTAGTTAAACAGCTTTGAAAGAACCGTTGCAAATTTGTAAACTTTAAATTCTGGAAATTAGCTAATTCTGTAAATCCTGATCTATTTTTCCTTTATTGATTACTTCCGCTTACAAACCGATTGCCCCGCACATAAAACCGGTAAGGAAGCAGTCCATCAGAACCTGCTCCCTCAACGCCTATGCGCTTACTAATTCCAATTTCATGTTTCTTATAGCCAGTTCCATCGCCGTAAATATAAATTGTATTATCAAGCAAATGTGAACCCGAATGTTGCTTCGAGATCCCCATGGCCTTGCCCACATTCCCCGGTCCGCGTGTTAGAGTTTTGTCAAGTACTGGCTTCCCTGTCCTGGTGAGCATCCTGTCTGTTCCCTGGCAGGGTTCAAGAGCCCTTATCAAAATCGCGTCCGGAATATCTTTTTTGTTGGTAACAACATTAAACATCTGGTGCATGCCATAGCAAATATATACATAGGCAGTCCCTGCTTCTGAATACATATGCTCATTCCTGTTGGTGCGCTTACCCCCAAATGAATGAGATGCTTTATCAATAAGCGCTACATAAGCTTCCGTTTCAACGATTCTTCCCGAGGTAATACATCCATCAAAATTTGTGACCAATATTTTTCCAAGTAAATCTTTGGCAATCCGGAGCACATTGCTTCGCTCATAAAATTTTAATGGCAATTTCTCCATGTATATAAATTGAATTGACCAAACTGAAGTAAGTGGCAGTGTTGATCTTCGCAAATCAATTGCAAATATTCGAACTCAAGCTGCAAATTAAAATGTTCCAAAGGTTTTTAACACCTAAAAATCAAATTATATTTTTTATGTTTGATCGCGCGAACAATTCGAAAGAACCCATTGCTGAAAGAAATCATCATATCCATACAAAGTTATTTTAAGGCGCATAAATTCATTGTTAAAAACAAGTTGTGGAAATGGATACTGATCCCTGGCATCATTTACGCCATTTTATTCGTTACGGGCATCTGGTTTTTCTGGCATTCATCTGCTGACGTAATCAATTACTTCAGTTCTAAAACAGGTTTGAAAACATGGATGCATAAAGAACAGGACAGCTGGTTACGTTTTCTCTTTATATTCGGGCAGGTGATCTTACAGCTCATATTAATACTTATTTATTTTTCGTGGTTTAAATACCTTTTTTTAATCATCGGCTCGCCAGTGTTTGCTTATTTAAGTGAAAAGACCGCTTCACTGATCGATGGAAAAAATGTGCCTTTTCATTTTAAAACATTCATGAGGGATATTTTAAGAGGCATCGGCATCGCATTGCGAAATTCCCTGTGGCAAACGGTGTATACATTTTCAATTTTGATTTTATCTTTCATCCCCTTGATCGGGTGGGCCACTCCTGTCCTTGCATTATTTATCGAATGTTATTATTTTGGATTTTCCATGCTCGACTACAGCAGTGAGCGGCAAAAACTTTCCACTTCAGAAAGCATTGATTTTATCGGCCGCCACAGGGGACTGGCCATTGGCAATGGAATGGTATTTTATCTTATGCACGCAATCCCGCTAGTGGGATGGATCTTTGCTCCAAGTTATGCGGTTGTTGCCGCTACATTAAGTGTACATCCATTAAAGCTAAAGCCTGTTATCAACTGAATCACCCCGCATGAATCCATTAAATACAGTTTACCTGGTTCCTTCATTACTGGATGAAAATGCATTGGAAACAATTCCGGTTTACATTATTGATACCATTAAAAATTGCCAGGTGATCTTTGCAGAAAATGAAAGAAGTACGCGCAGATACCTGAAAAAAATATACCCGGAAATTAGTATTGACAACTTCGAATGGTTTACCATACACAAAAAGGAAAATGAACAGGTTGGTGTATTCAGAGAAAAAATCAAAGAGGGAAAAAACATTGCGATCATCAGTGAGGCCGGGTGTCCTGGTGTTGCAGACCCCGGGCAACTACTGGTAAAAGCTGCCTACGAATTAAACGTGCGTGTTCGTCCGCTCGTGGGCCCGAGTTCTGTTTTACTTGCGCTCATGGCCAGCGGAATGAGTGGTCAGCAATTCCGGTTTGTTGGGTACCTGCCTATTGAATTGAAAGAAAAAACAACCAGGATCAGGGAACTGGAAGATGAATCCGGGAGGAAAAAATGTACCGAGATATTCATTGAAACCCCCTACCGGAATAACCAGCTTATTGAAACTTTATTAAATGTTTGCAGGCCATCAACGTTGTTGTGCATCGCATCAGAACTGACTTCAAAAAATGAATTCATTACAACAATGTCAGTCCTTGAATGGAAGAAACTAAAAATCGATATGCATAAAAAGCCTGCAATTTTTTTACTGTTTGCAAACATAAATTAATGATTGGCCTGGGATGAAGGCAACCCATACTCGCTGACCAGGTAAATAAGTGCGGTCATGTTTGCAGCACCGAGGTGTAATTCTCTTTCACTCACGTTTTCAAAAACGTCTGTGGATGCATGATGAATATCAAAATATCGCTGGGTGTCAGGGCTCAACCCCGCTAGTGATGCTCCAATCTCTTTTAATGGACCAATATCCGAACCACTTCCGCCAATAGTAAAGTCATAAACGCTGGAAGGATAAAATAGATTTTTCCACGACATGATCCTGTTTCGTGCCTCAGGTTGCATTTCAAGGCTAAACCCACGTGGTGTAAAACCACCGGCATCGCTTTCAAGTGCGAAGATGTGTTTCTCATTTTTTCTTTTCGCTTCTGCCAGGTATTGCTTCGAACCCCTGCCCCCATTTTCTTCATTTGCAAAGAGAACTGCACGTACAGTTCGTTTAGGGTGGATACCTGCAGCTTTTAAAGTCCTTAACACTTCCATACTCTGAACAACCCCTGTACCATCATCATTCGCTCCTTCAGCAAGATCCCAGCTGTCGAGATGACCTCCGACAGTGATGATCTCGTCTGCAAATTCGGTACCCCTGATTTCGCCTATCACATTGAAGCCTCCTGCGTCCGGTAAATTTTTACTTGTGGTGCGAAAATAGCAAACCACACTGGCACGTTTTTCCAATTCCCTGCTGAGATACTCTGCATCATTCGTACTAATGGCCACAGCCGGTATTTTAGGAAAAGAATCATTGTACAACGTTACGCCTGTATGAGGGTTGTTATTGAGGTTGTCTGATAATGAACGTACGATCGCACCGATCGCACCATATTTAGCCGCCAGGGAAGGGCCATGGGTCCTTGAAACCCCGCTCTCGCCATATGCCCTGAAGGTGGTAACATAAGTTGGGTTCATCCGGAAGTTAAAAAAAACTATTTTCCCTTTGAGGTTAGATCCTGCCTGGTCCAGCTCCTGCATACTCCTGATTTCTATCACAGGTGCAGAGATGCCCCTGACCCCGGTGCCTTCGGAATTGCCCAATGCACATAAATGAAAATCATAATTCTTTCCACCGGCCATCAGAATGTATCCTTTTTCTTTTTCCCCGCGAACCCAATGAGGAACCATACATGGCTGTACAAACACAGTATCAGCCCCGGCATCTTTCATCATCCGTGTTGTGACCGATACCGCCTTCAGAAATTGCGGAGACCCTGAAAGCCTTGCTCCTACTTGTTTACAAAGTATTCTCAGATTTTTATAAGCCATGCCATTGGTCATGGTTTCATCAACGATCTTTTTAACCATTACAGAATCATTGACCTGGGCACAAGATGTCAGGAAAATAAAAAAACTGCCAAGAATTACAAAGAATTTGTGCATAGCAACTTTTTAATTCAGTGTTAAGTTATGTGAATGGTGAATGGTGAATGGGCAATGCTTCACAATTCAACATTCATTCACCATTCACAAATTAATCTGTCATTATACTAATAACATCATACTAATGTACTTCCACAACTTTATCAACAATATATTTCGTGTCACCGCGCCATGGCAGGGTGCTTAATTTCTCTTTGTAATGTACCGTGATCTCTTTTCCTTCCAGGTGAGACAGGGTATCAGCCACACTTTTATCATTCACAGAAAACAGCCACATATTATTGATCAGAACTCCTCCATTGGTTGTGTTAATGCCGCCCAGGTTCATTTCTCCCTCATAAGTTTTAAACAAATAACCCCGGTGAGAAAATTTAATGAGTTTGCCGGCCCTGTTGCCGTCACTGTACGTATATGCTATATTTAACAAAATGTAAATGGCAAGGAATGTTACAATGATCGCAACGATCCAGGCGATAAATCTCCTCATACAAATATTTTGGGGCAAACATAGGTAATAAAAAGAAAATTCACCTTTGCTGAGTAGCTGACCAAAATCAAAGAATCAGTATTTTGTGCACCAATTCAACGAAAAGTATCTGGTTATTTCATAATGGTTCTTCAATAATGATTGTCAATCTTGCCTGACCTGAATGGATATTATAAAAAAAATAAACAGGAGAAACAAAACAGGAATTACAGAAACACCAGATAAGACGATTATATTTATCACCACAAATATTAATTATGAATATAGGGATCGTATGCTATCCCACTTTTGGTGGAAGCGGGGTTCTTGCAACTGAGCTTGGTAAAGCACTGGCTGATAAAGGGCACAATATTCATTTTATCACATACCAGCAGCCCGTAAGGCTGAGTGGATTCCACGCAAACATTTTTTATCATGAAGTGAGGGTGCCTACATACCCGTTGTTTGATTATCCCCCGTATGAAACAGCGCTTGCCAGTACAATGGTTGATGTGATCATCAATAATGATGTACAGTTGCTCCACGTACACTATGCCATTCCGCATGCTTCCGCTGCATATATGGCCAAGCAGATTTTATTGAAGCAGGGGATTTCCATCCCGGTAGTAACAACTTTGCATGGTACCGACATAACACTGGTTGGGCGCGACAAAACCTACTCCCCGGTCGTTACCTTTTCAATGAATGAAAGCGATGTTGTGACTGCAGTATCCAAAAATTTGCGTGATGAAACATTCAAGAATTTTAAAATGGAAAAGGAAATAGAGGTGATCTACAATTTCGTTGATGTTAAAAGGTTCAACCGGAAACCGATCGATGCGTTTAAAAAGGTGATCTCACCAAATGGTGAAAAAATCTTATTGCACGCATCCAATTTCAGGAAAGTTAAACGTGTGGAGGATGTGGTAAAAGTTTTTGTAAAAGTGAATGCGACAGTTCCTTCAAAATTATTATTTGTGGGAGATGGCCCGGAAAGGACAGCCATTGAAAGATTGTGCCGTGAATCCGGTGACCACAATGACATCAGGTTTTTAGGACGGCAGGAACAGATGGAAGATATCCTGGCTATTTCGGATTTATTTTTACTGACGAGCGAATATGAAAGTTTTGGACTGGCTGCTTTGGAAGCGATGGCGGCAGAAGTTCCGGTGATCTCAACCAATGCAGGAGGTTTGCCCGAGATCAATATCGATGGATTTTCCGGATTTCTCAGTGCAGTTGGAGATACAGATGAGATGTCGGAAAATGCATTGAAGATACTTTCTGACGAAGCAACATTGAAACTGTTTAAAGCCAATGCCCTTCAACAGGCTAAAAAATTCGACATTAACAATATTGTACCTGAGTACGAGGCATTGTATAAGAAATGCATTACCTGATCTTTGCTATTTTCTTCGCAACCATTGTTCAGGGTTTACATTGTTATTTTCTTTCATGATGATGAGATCTACCTGCCCCTGGCCGTCATCGTTAGCACCCGATTTGCCAATTACCTGGCCCGTTTTAACCGATTGTCCCCTTTGAACATCTGCAGATGAAAGATTGCTGTACACTGTAAAATATTTTCCGTGCTTGATGAATACCACCTGCTTATCGTCCATATAACTTACGAGGGTTACTTCTCCATCAAACACCGATTTAACACCCGCCCCTGGCTTTGTTCCTATTGATACACCCGGGTTATTGTAATCTATGCCGCCCGGCAACTGGTTGGCTCCAAAATGATTGATTATGAAACCATCAACAGGCCATGGTAAAGATCCCTTGTTTCTTTCAAAATTGGCATCCAGCACTTTGTCTGCCTCTGATGTCACCAAAACACTTCCCGTGTTCTTTGGCTCTCTTGTAACAGGTCGTGGCTTCGTGGTAATGTCAGGAATATTAGTTTTAGGCTTATTCAATGCCGCCAGCCTGTCTCTTTCCCTCCTGTCCTCTTCTGCCTTTTTCCTGGCATTCTCTATTTCCCGCCTGATCATCGCTGTGATCATCCCTTTTAGTTTTGAATCCTGCTTTCTTTTAACAGAAATTTGAGAAGTCAGTTCTTTCTGCCTTCCTTTTAATTTGGAAACTATCTGTTCCTTCATCTGTTGTTGCTTTTCCAGTTCCGTCATTTCATGGCTTTTCTCCTGCAGCACCATATTCTTCTTAAGCTTATTGCCAGAGAGTTCGTTGATTCTTTGCTTAAGGAGGTCTTGCGTACGTGAAATATTGATGCCCTGCATTTCGCGGTAGTTACGGTATGATTTTAAATAGGTAACCCTTTTGATGGCATCATTGAAGCTGGAGGCCGAAAAAATAAAATTTAAAAAATCATAATTGTTCCTGTTCATATAAGAATAAACCATGCTCTTTGCATATTCCTGTTTTAATGTATCAAGAACCTTAGCCAGCTTATAGACCTCTTTCTGGGATTTAAAAATATCATTTTCGATATACTTCAGCTGGCCGGTGATATTTTCTATCACATTATCCTGCAGATCTATTCTTTTATTGATCGTATTCAGCTGACCGATATTTACTTTGGTGGTACTTCGGGTTTCGTTCAATACTCTTTCTGTTTCTTCAATCTCCCTTTTAAGCTGCTGCCGTTGTTTTTGTAAATCATCTTTGTTGGATCCTGTTTGTGCCAGGGAAAATTGCATGGAAAATAAAAGGACAGTGGCAGTAAAAACTAATTTTCGCATTCATTCAATTTAGGATTTCAAAAATATGATTTTACCTTTCAACAACCGGTCAACGTTTATTTTGTTTTATAATTTTTAGGAATGCTGAAGGGGAAAGACAAATCATTGTTAAAATCATATTGTTTAAAGTTGAGCGTGATGTCCACTTTTGTCTTTTCAGCTACGGTAAGTTCACGAAATGTTGAAAAGAAAATACCCGATTTATTTTCGTACTCGTAATAAGTAAGATCACCTGTGCGGTTAAAGGCAAGATTTATATCATCAAGCTTGCTCCTTTCAACCAGGTAATTATTTGAAGCTGACAATGTGAGCAGATTTTTAAAGTGTTCACCCACGGTTGAGATCAATATCCTGTTCTCCGTTTTTTTGTAAGAAACTATACGGTTACCAACATATATCGGATTGCCAAGGATGAGGTCCTGCAAAGTTTTAAAATCCAGTGGTATTTTGGCTACCTGTTCCAGGTAAGTAAGTGAATGATATTCAACCTGCTTTTCCAGCTTGTTCAGTATCCAAATGCTGTCTTTGCTGATGAGTACCCTGAAGGCCTCAATATTCAGAAATGTTGCGTTGATAGAAATCCAGATAAGGCTGTCTTTTTTAATGCGAACAAAGGCATTCACGTCCGGCTGTTTCCCCTTATTGTCTTCGTATTGAACTTTTATTTTTGCCGAAAAGGTGTTGAAGTCGATGTAATGGCGGTGTATGTTGTCCATCGCATTTTTAATATCCAGAAGTGAATCATTATTGACAACAACTATAGCAACCGTATCTTTTCTGTTGATGGCTGTCTGCAATTTTTTTGTTGATCTGCAGCTGGCAAGAACACAAAAAATAATAATGGCAAAACCTGAAAATTTTTTCATAGTATATTTTATTCCCGGTTATTTTATTCCCGTATGCCCGAATCCACCATCGCCGCGGGCAGTACTAGTCAAGGTCTCAACAAGCTCCCATTGCGCCCGTTCAATTGTATTGATTACCATCTGCGCAATCCTGTCACCAGGATGAATTGTTTGTTCTTCACCTGACAGGTTGATGAGAATTACTTTTATCTCACCCCGGTAATCACTATCGATGGTGCCGGGCGAATTCAGGCATGTGATTCCCTGTTTATTTGCCAAGCCACTTCTCGGCCTGATCTGTGCTTCATGCCCCTCCGGGAGTTCAATGAATAAACCTGTAGGTACCATTGCTCTTTCTAAACTTTTCAGTTGCAACGGTTCTTTAAGATCAGCACGAATGTCGAGCCCGGCAGAACCCGCTGTTGTATAAGCTGGTATCTCGTTGGCAGATTTGTTGACAATCTTTATCGGCACGTGCTGCATGAAGCAAAGGTATGGATGCGCATAGATTA
>JBDUCQ010000119.1:0-8684 GCA_040003385.1 Ginsengibacter sp.
ATAAGAGCATAGGGGGTTTACTATCTTGCATTCAATGAAATATTTTTCTTACCTGGCTACATCCGCTCAGATCCTACAGCAATACAAAGGACAAAACCCGTTTGCTGTTTTTACCAGGGAATTTTTTAAATCGAATAAGAAGTATGGGTCTACCGACAGAAAGCAAATCACTTCTCTTTGTTATAATTGCTTCCGGTTGGGCCATGCTGCCCACCAAATACCCGTTGACGAAAGGATCTTGCTGGGCACTTTTTTGTGTGAGAAAAAAAGCAATGAATTACTATTGCACTTTAAGCCTCAGTGGAACCTGCTTATTGAAAAATCAATCGATGAAAAATTTGTATTTCTGGGGGATTCTATTGATCCCGGTTCTGTTTTTCCATATAGAAAAGAATTGAGTGACGGGATGGATTTTGATAAGTTCACCCTCTCTTTTTTATTGCAACCCATGCTTTTTTTAAGAGCGCGCCCGGGAAAGAAAGAATTGATCGATTTGAAGTTGAAAAATAATTCAATCGAAGGCAGGTGGATTGGAGAAGATTGCCTGGAATTACCCAATGGTTCAAAAATTGAAGCAGCCCTTGAATTGGATAAAGATGCAGTCGTACAGGATTATAATTCACAACGGGTAGGCAAGTTTATGAAACAAGCCATAGCTGCAGGGGTCGACAAACGACCTGGTAAAAGATCAATCAATGTTTGGGATTGCTGCGCTGCGAGCGGTGGAAAATCAATCATGGCTTTTGACATTGATCCTTCCATCAGTTTAACGGTAAGCGACATACGAAGTTCTATCCTTGAATCACTTGCCCAACGATTTAAAAGAGCAGGGATCATTCATTATACTTCTTTTGAAGCCAACCTTTCTGAAAAAATACAAGAAGTGGGTCATGGGTTCCTGAATAAAACCTTGCCTGGTTTTGATTTGGTGATTGCAGATGTACCCTGCACCGGGTCAGGCACATGGTCGCGTACACCGGAGCATTTATTTTATTTTAATCCAAAAAAGATCAAAGAATATAGTATTCTGCAAAAAGAAATCGTCACAAATGCGGCCTCAAAGTTGAAGCCGGGTGGGCATTTACTCTACATCACGTGCTCCGTCTTTAAAAAGGAGAATGAAGACATTGTGGATCACGTTCAGAAAAATCTCCTTCTCACTTTACAAGTTAAAGAATTATTGAAAGGTTATGAGATGCGTGCCGATACCCTGTTTGTTGCCCTTTTCACAAAAACATAAGAATTGAATAATTCAGGATATTTATTGTGCCAGTATCCTGGTAGTTCGTTTTGTTTTGCCATCATTGTATTCCAGCAAATAGATCCCTTTTGACAATGGCTGAAAATGCCATGAAACAGTTTGAGGCAGGCCACTGACAGCATTGATTGTACGGGTTGAATATAGCCTGCCTGAAGCGTCAAACAATTTAAGAGAAACGCTCCCGGTATTTTGAGGGTTGAAAACAACGCTTAAGTTTCCTTTAAACGGGTTGGGATATGCTTTGATCCAATCGTTTTTTAAAATATTACCCCTAAGAGCTCTTTTGCTGGTGAGATCGTCAAAAGCTTTGTGGAAATCCGGTATGCCATAGCCGATCCGGTCGTCGGGATTCGTATACATGCTGCTGCTTCTTTTTACTGCTTCAATAATTTCCATATTGGTAAAATCTGGAAAAGCCTGCCAAAGGCAGGTAATCAACCCGGCCATATTGGGAGTGGCAAATGAAGTACCATTACTAAAAGCGGGTACGTTACTGGGTGTTATAATTGCTGTACCAAGACCTACAGATGCAACAGTAGGTTTTATCTGCCCATCGGAAGACGGGCCGTAGCTGCTAAAGTTTGCGGGTACCCCGGTATTGTCAACAGCACCTACCGATACACAACTGTCTGCATCGGCAGGGGTGCCAATAAAATGCCAGCCTGAAGTTCCCTCATTGCCAGCTGCTACTACAGAAATAATTCCTTTTTTGGCGGCCATATCACACCCCCTTGCAATGATGGTGGTATTGCCATTCATATCTGCATAGGTGTGATCGAAGATGGAATTGTCGAAAGTTGTATATCCCAGCGACGTGGAAAAAACGTCTACCCCGATACTATCAGCTCTCTCTGCAGCCGCCACCCAGTTTTGTTCTTCGATCGGAAATTCTGTGGCTGCGTCTTCTGTGCGGTATAAATAAAATGTGGCCTTTGGACAACTGCCCACGAATTGCCCGGGAATGTTGCCGGCGATGATAGAAAAGCATTCCATGCCATGAGGGTGGTCCTCATCCACGCTTGTTTCGTTATTTACGAAGTCGTAAGTTTCCGCGATCTGGTGATTGGCCCTTACGCTGTCAAATGCTGAGATTGATTGGTAATGATAAAAGCCGGCATCCATGATGGCAAGCAGCATTCCTTCACCATGAAATCCGCTGTTGTGCAAAAATTCACCTTCATGAATATGGATCTGGGGAAATGTGTTTCCATAATTGTAAAAATCATTCGCCTGTTGTATAGCTGTTGTAGTTGTTGTGGTATTTACCTGCTCGTTGAATTTGTTATTTGATGACGCATGTCCGGCTCTCATCCTCATCAGCGGTTGTTCGTTCTCAATAAAAGAAAAGCTGTTGATCTTTGCCAACGCAGCTGCATCAGTGGTGAAAATACAAACCTGGTTCAGCCATTTTGATGAATTGAGAATGGTTACATTGCCTGCAAGCCGTACACTGTCGAGGTAGCGAGGAGTAATGGGCAGGTCAGATTGGTCGATCGTTATTTTTTGTTTTGTTCTTCTTTCTATAGACTTTGCTGATAAATACTGGGAGGGATTATTGATAGAATACGGTGTGCCCGCTTTATCCCTGAACCTGATAATATATTTTGAAAATTGTGCGTGTGAAGATGTTATACAAAAGAGAAGTACTAAAATGGAGCAAGCGATCGGTTTGTGCATTGTTTTTATATTCCGTCTTTAAATAAACCCGTTCTTCAAAGGAAAATGTCGTTTATCCTTGCTAGTTATGATCTATGATACTCAGTTTAATTCCATACCCCAGGTAATAAGCAGGTTTTCCCGGTTGCGATCCCTGGTATTCCCAGTGAATAAATTCTTTATAGATCAACCCCACAGACTTTGCATATTTTTCCACGCCATAATTTTTCTCAGCATACTGTGTTCCGGGGTCGCCGGGATTTTGCCCGAGAAATTCATCACGCTGGAAAACTTTGATCGTGCTGTCAAAATTGTAAGTTCCGATGGACAGCGGAACATTCACGCTGTCATACGTATAATCCCAGTCATCTAAATATTTGATATCAGAATTTAAAGAATAGGTATCAACGAACGAATTTCCCTTCCATGAAAATCCATTGGTGATGGGAAGTTTTAATTTCTGGAATCTCAGGTTGTCCTCTACCACTTCAATCGTGTTATCTGTGGGCACTACCATGAAGGTATTGTTGGGACTCCAGGATTGAGATGCATTTTTCCTGATGTACCTGATTACCCTGTATGCCGGCCGGCCCAGGTTGTCCGTTATTTTTTCATCAACTACGTCCTGCGCCTGGTATTTTATAACGGTATCCCGTTGCCCGAAATTGATGAAAATTGTAGAATCGAGGTCGTAGGTAATATATTTCCCGGGTTGAAGCGGATAATAATTAGTCAACGGCGAGGAAGTAAAACTATCTGTTTGCTTTTTACATCCATTCAATATAATTGCTGTACATAGCAGGAAAAGTAAGCAATAAGGTTTTTGCATAAGTTGAATTGAAACTGCTTTATTATAAGATATAAGACGTATGATTCGTATAAAAAGCTGCCTGTTTAAAATTGATGATCTCTTTGAATGATGCCGCCCCCGATCACGTCCTGGTCTTCATAGAAAACCGCACTTTGCCCGGGCGCTATCCCTTTCACATCCTCATAAAAACGAACATTTATACCGTTTTGGTATGTAAAAAGATTGGCGAGGCAGCCTTTGTCCTTATACCTGATTTTTGTAACAGCTTCCATGCCGTCAGTAATGCCGTCGTATTTGATCCAGTTAAGGCCATTTACGTGCATGTCATTCCTGTTCAAATCGTTTTCTTCGCCTAAAATAATGGTATTTGTTTCGGGAATGATCTCTGTCACAAACGCGGGTTTTCCAAGGGCAACATCCAGTCCCTTCCTTTGTCCAACAGTATAAAAAGGATAACCCTTATGATTGCCCAGTATCTTTCCCGATTTATCTACAAAATATCCTCCTTTAACTTTTTCTTCCAGCCCCTCTACATTTCTTTTTAAAAATCCACGGTAATCATTGTCCGGGACGAAACAAATTTCATAGCTCTCGCTTTTTTTTGCAAGTTCAGGGTAGCCGAAATCATGTGCCAGCTGGCGTATGGCCGACTTCCGGTAGGTACCCAACGGTAACAACGTTCGTTGCAGGAGATCCTGTTGCAGCCCCCACAATGCATAACTCTGGTCCTTGGTTTCATCGACTCCTTTCCTGATAACGTAGCGGTTGTTGCTATGACGGTGCACCTGGGCATAATGTCCTGTGGCAATAAATTCACATCCCAGTGCATCTGCCCTTTTCAGCAGCGCCCTCCATTTTATGTGAGTATTGCACATTACGCAAGGGTTTGGTGTTCGGCCGGCGATGTATTCATCCACGAAATTATTGATGACGAAGTCACCAAATTCTTCGCGGATGTCTAAAATAAAATGTGGAAATCCATGTTGTACAGCTGCAGAACGCGCGTCGTTAAAGCTATCCAGGTTGCAGCAACCTGTTTCCTTTTTTGAATTTCCGCCACTGGTTGCATAGTCCCAGGTTTTCATGGTGATCCCTATCACATCATAGCCTTCATGATGCAGCATCAGTGCAGCAACGGTGCTGTCGATACCACCGCTCATTGCCATCAATACTTTTCCTTTGCTCATGGTTGAAATTCGGGTGCAAAGATACAAAGGAATGAGGTTTAGAAGGTTTAGAAAGTTTAGTCGAAGTCCATTCTTTTGGTTATGGATTATTAAATCGGTAGAAACTTTCTTTTATTAAATGTGTGGATGCTACACCCCTTCCTTTCGGGAAGGGGCTTTAGCAGACAATTGCAACATAATTCCGGTTTGTGGGGATGGGCTAGATTCCTCTCAAATCCTTAACTTGCAGCAATGCAGCAATACCTCCACTTACTCGACCACATCCTTCAAAAAGGGGTGAGTAAAACGGACCGTACGGGTACAGGTACCAGGAGCATTTTCGGGTACCAGATGCGGTTTGATCTTGGCCGGGGATTTCCGTTAGTGACTACGAAAAAACTGCATGTCAAAAGTATAATCTACGAATTGCTGTGGTTTTTAAAGGGCGATACCAACATAAAGTACCTAAACGATCATGGAGTAAATATCTGGAATGAATGGGCTGATGAGAATGGGAACCTGGGACCCGTTTATGGTAAGCAATGGCGGAGCTGGGAGACCAATGGTAAAACAATCGACCAGGTATCGGATGTTATACAGCAAATTAAAACAAACCCATACAGCCGCAGGCTTATCATAAGTGCTTGGAATGTTGCAGATCTGCCAGCAATGAAACTAATGCCGTGTCATTGTATGTTCCAGTTTTATGTGAGCCCGCCATCACCAGCCAGCAATAAAGGAACCTTATCGTGCCAGTTATACCAGCGTAGTGCAGATGTTTTTTTAGGGGTACCTTTTAACATTGCATCGTATGCTTTATTAACGATGATGATCGCACAGGTTTGTGACCTGGACCCGGGTGAGTTCATACATTCCTTCGGGGATGTGCATTTGTACAACAACCACATTGAACAGGCGCAGCTCCAGTTAAAAAGGACGCCTTCATCATTGCCACAAATGAAATTAAACCCGGAGGTAAAAAATATATTTGACTTTAAGTTTGAAGATTTTCAATTACTGGATTATCACAGTCAACCTGCCATAAAAGCACCGGTTGCAGTATGATGTATTAAATCGTGTATCAATATTAGTGTTATTATGATCATTTCACACCTTGTGGCAGCTGCAGAAAATAATGTGATTGGCAAACAAAACCAGATACCATGGCATCTGCCGAACGACCTAAGATTTTTTAAAAATAAAACCTGGGGAATGCCGGTGGTGATGGGGCGAAATACCTATGAATCCCTTGATAAGCCCTTACCGGGAAGGATCAATGTAGTACTAACGGGTAAGGATGATTGGAAAAGGGATGAAGTTCTTGTAGCCCATACCATTGATGAAGCAATTAAGCTGGCATGCGGCACAGATTGCAAAGAGGTATTTATCATTGGAGGAGGGGAGATCTTTAAACAGTCGATTGAAATGGCAAATAAAATTTATCTCACCCGTGTTCATGCCGAAGTTGATGGCGATGTTTATTATCCTTTTTTCGACGAAAGTAAATGGACCATGATTTCTTCAGACCCGCGGGCAGCCGATGATAAGCACGCTTTTGCATATACATTTCAAACATGGGAACGACATTAAAATTAGATTGGGGCAAAAAGCTAGCAATAAATCTATTCCGCCGATAAGCATGTATTCTACTTTCCGGTTAGCAAAAAAATATCTTCATTATTACTTAACAGCCGCCAATGGCAAAGGACATGGTATCCATTCGCCATTCGTATATGATTTTGTGAGTAAAGTGATGCGCGACAAAAAAGAAGATAGTTGTTATCCAGCCATTGAAAAGGAGAGAACTCAGTTGATCAACGACGGCAGGACCATCGAAGTGCAGGATTTCGGTGCGGGATCTTCAATGAAAACAGAAAAAAAAAGGGTAGTTAAAGATATCGCCCGGTCTTCGCTCAAGAATAAAAAATTTGCCCGATTATTGTTCAGGATCGTTACATATTATCAATCCCAAAACATCATTGAGCTGGGCACTTCACTGGGCATCACCACCTCATACCTGGCAAAGGCAAATCCGTCAGCAAAAGTTTATACTCTTGAAGGCTCACCGAATATTGCCGGGATCGCTGCAGGTAATTTTAGGAACCTCGGGATCAGTAATATTGAATTGATAACAGGTAAGTTTGAAAATACCCTGCCGCCATTGTTACAAAAAATACCGGTGGTCGACCTGGCCTTTATTGATGGCAATCATCAAAAGGAGCCAACCCTTCTTTATTTTAAATGGCTGTCAGCAAAAATAAATCCTTCTTCCATTCTTATCTTTGATGATATTCACTGGAGCAAAGAAATGGAAGAAGCCTGGGCATTCATCAGGGAAGACGCTTTGGTGACATTGAGCATTGACCTGTTTTTTATGGGCATAGTTTTTTTTAGCGATGATTTTAAAGCAAAACAGCATTTTACTATTCGATTTTAAGTGGTCCTTATGAAAAAAGCTTTCCTCCTTTGTTGTTTTTTTGCACTTTCAGCTTCATTACCTGCACAGGATCTGGGACTTTTTCAAAAAAAGCTTTTTATAGTGAATCAGGATACGCTTCGGTACAGGGTGTTGTATCCCCTTCATTACAAGAGTCATAAAAAATATCCCGTCATCACCTTTTTACATGGTGCCGGGGAGAGGGGGAATGACAATGAACTGCAGCTTGTACACGGGGCAACATTTTTTTTAAATGATACACTAAGACGGAAATTCAAAGCAATCGTAATTTTTCCGCAACTTCCCACAGACAGCGTATGGGATTATCATGTAAAGACAGACCCTTCAAATGCTAAGTCTTATATTTTCACCTACTCTCCAAAACAAACAATACCTTCTTATCTGGTCATCTCTCTTTTAAAAAAACTGATTAAAGACAAAATTGCCAATCGCCAACAAATGTATATTGGGGGGTTGTCTTTTGGAGGAATGGGTACTTTTGATATGATAGAAAGATTCCCAGATTTTTTTACGGCTGCTTTTCCAATATGCGGAGGCGGTGACACAACCAAAGCAAATATATTTGCGGGAAAAACAGCCGTCTGGATTTTTCATGGTGATGCGGATCGTGCAGTTGACGTAAGCTATTCTAGGGCTTATTATAAAACTTTAAAAAGTTTGCATGCGGATGTGCGTTACAGTGAATATCCGGGTGTTGATCACAACAGCTGGGACAATGCATTTGAAGAGAAAAACTTATTGCCATGGTTGTTTTCGAAAAAGAAAATAGCAGACTGATAAAAAATAAATCACTAATTTAAATTCAGAACAACCATCTATGATCATTGGTGTTTTAAAAGAACCTTCACCTGAAACCAGGGTTTCTTTATTACCTGAGCACCTGGCTACCCTGAAAAAATGGAATGTGAATGTGATGGTTGAAAGCGGTGCCGGCAACGATGCTTATGCTCCCGATGAAAAATATCTTGAAGCCGGGGCACAGGTGCAAACACGCAAAGATATTTTACAAAAGGCTGCAGTTCTCTTATCAATCAATCCATTTGATCCCTTTGAGATCGGATTGCCAACCGGAAAAATCATTTTAGGAAATTATCAGCCACTGTATAATATTGAATTGATCAAAGGCTTGGCTGAAAAGGGGCTTGGGGTTTTTAGTATAGACATGATCCCAAGGACAACACGGGCCCAAAGCATGGATGTGCTCAGCAGCCAGGCAAATATTGCCGGCTATAAGGCTGTGCTGCTGGCGGCCAATTTATTCCCGAGGTACTTTCCGATGTTTATGACTGCAGCTGGTAGCATACCACCTGCAAAGGTTCTTATTTTAGGAGC
>JBDUCQ010000024.1:0-28148 GCA_040003385.1 Ginsengibacter sp.
AAACCAATGGCTGCATATGGGTATAAAAAATTCTCCGGCAACACAAAACCCAGGCATGAAGCAACACCAAGAGCACATGATGAATACCCTGCAAAGTCAAAAAATATCTGCCCGGAAAATGCGAGGACACCCATCCATGCATCTAATGTGTTCAAAGGAGCCTGTGCACCAAAAACCGTATTAGCAGGGCCGGCCAGTATGCTATCTGCCAGCACAACCTTCATAAATAAACCGAGCGACACCATCAGAAGCCCCTGCATCAATTGCTTTTGAGTGGCACTATGCGGTGTTTCGAACTGGGGCACAAGTTGAGGAGGCCTTACAATAGGACCTGCTACAAGATGCGGGAAGAATGTTACGAATAGTGAAAAGTCAAGAAAAGATTCTACAGGCTTGCTTTTCCTTTTGTACATGTCAATGGTGTAACACAAAGTTGTGAAGGTATAAAAGGAGATTCCTGCTGGCAATATGATATTTGGCTTTGCGGGATGGTAGTTTACTCCAATGGCATTTACAAGGTGCGTAAAGTTTTCGAGTAAAAAACCTCCGTATTTAAAGAAGCACAGCATGCCGAGGTTGCCGCAGAGGCTCACCACCAGTAATAATTTTTTCTTGTATTTATTGTCCTGGGTGTACAATGCTTTACCAACAAAATAATCCACGATGGTAGACAACCACAGCAACAGGATGAAAGGCGGATTCCACGCAGCATAAAATATATAACTCGCGATGAGCAGGTTTATTTTTTTAACCTTCCATGAAAATGGAAGGTTGTGCAAAACAAGCATAACAATGAAAAATACGATGAAGGTGTAGGAATTAAAGACCATGATTACAAGTTTTGGAATTTAGTTTTTGATTAAGTGCAATGTTTTGTTTGTGCGGAAACGACCAACCTTTCTGCTCCAATATTTTAATGAAAGATTCTGTAAATGTCAGCACATCTTTTGGCGCTAAGTGTGACCATTCAGGACAGGACAATGAGGCTATTTCAGGATAATCCTTGAAATGTATACCGGGAGTATTAGTGTATGCCAGCATGGGATCCCAATATTTTTCTTTGGGATAAACAATATGTTCAGTTTCCCAGTAGCCGCCGCTTGATGGGGTTCTTACAAATAATACCTTTCCGCCTCGTGCTTTTATTTTATCAATGGATGTCTTTAATTCCTGAAATACAGAAATTAAAGAATCACCGGTGATGCCTGGTGTTTTGTCGAGAGCTCCGAGTATCGTCCAGTTATCTGTTTGCTTTTTCAGTTTTGCGGGATTCTGTAAAAAACTCTGAGTCATAAAATTTTGCCGGTTTGACAAGCAGTTTTCAAAGCCAGCGGGGAAATATGGAAAAATAAATACCTCCTTGCGTTTAGGGACCGGCAAATGATCAAGGATAGCATTTAAACTCAATTTGGTTTTATCGAGAAAAACAAATCCGGATTCCAGGATGTTATTTATGGAGGCGCTAACCTTTTGCGCAGGGGTCCATTTTTTATAAAACTCTAATCCATCCCTGGCTGATTTTTCAGTTCTTTTGGTATTCCTGTTAAAGAAAATTGGCTCTGTAACATCTACTATCACCTTCCCTTTAAAATTATTATCATTGGCAAGATCTTGCAGGAGCGGACGTGGGGAAGTGCCTACAAATGAAAGCTGTATTGCCTTTTCGCCCGTCACACGCTCCCACGTGGGAATGTCAAGATCAAACTTTATGCGCGATGCACCGATGAAAATAGTTTCTTGATCGATTGGTTTATAAATCATTCGCCGTTGAGTGCTCCATAGGCTCGCGTCATCATTATAGTCAATAGGAAATCCTTTATTGCGCAAATAAAGTTCCCAGCTTCCAACACAAATTACTACGAGCAACAGGGTTAGTATGGCGGCCTTTTTTAAGCTCGATGATTCCATTTGTTAATGCGTTTTTTGATTATTTGGAAACGACCATCCTTTTTCTTCTAAAATATCAATAAGATTTTTTGTAAAAACAATTGCATCCTGCGGTGTGAGATGAGACCATTCAGGGCATTGGAAATGAGCAATCGCAGGATAATCTTCGAAATACACGCCCTGGCAATTTGTATAGATCAATAAACTGTCCCAATATTTTTGCCTGGGATAATTCATTTTTTCAGCAGCAAGATAACCACCGCTCGACGGGGTTCTTACAAAAAATACTACCCCACCCCTGGCCCTGATCTTATCTGTAGCTGACTTTACTTTATTGAAAATAACGGTGAGTGAATCTCCGCTGATACCTGGTGTTTTATCGAAGCTCCCTGTTATTCTCCAGTTGTTAATTTGATTATTTTGCTGTGAAGTGTCCACCAGGAAATTACGATCCATAAATGATTGCCTTTCTGATGTATTCATACTGAAAGCCTTCGGAAAAACCGGGCGCTCAACAACTCCTTTCCTTTTTGGGACGGGTAAATCATCCAATAAAGAATTCAAACTGAATTTATTTTTCTCCAGGAAAAGAATGCCTGATTCTAAAACGTTGTTGACAACTCCGCTGAATTTTTGCGCGGGTGTCCATTTTTTATAAAATTCGATTCCATCCACAGCCGATTTCTCTGTTCTTTTTGTATTTCTTCCAAAGAAAAGCCCTTCAGTAACATCAATAATCAATTTCCCTTTGAAATTTTTATCATTGGCGATGTCCTCGAGGAAAGGTCGAGGAGAGGTGCCCACCATCGAAAGCTGAATTGCTTTGTTGCCGGTAATTGAATCCCAGGTTGGGATATCAAGGTCAAATTTGATCCTGGATGAACCAATGAAGACTGTAGTTTTTTCAGGAGAACTGTAAATTGTTTTTCTTTTGGAGCTCCATAAGCTTTCATCATCATTATAGGAAATGCTAAAACCTTTTGAACGCCAGTATAATTCATAGCCTGTTACAAATAATAATACCACTATCAATACAAGAATGCCTGCGTTTTTAAAATTGTGTCCTTCCATGATTAGAATAATCCTGTAACGGGAGTAGTAATTTGTTTTTTAAAATGCCAGTTTTTTTCTTCTACAAGTATTTTGATGAAATTCTTTGTAAAAATGATCGCATCCGAAGGGCTTAGATGTGAAAATTCCGGGCATTGAAAATGATCAATCGGCGGGTAGTCCTTAAAATGTATCCCGGGACAATTGGTAATTTTCAGAAGTTGGTCCCAGTACTTTGCCCTCGGGAAGCCTTTAATCTCAGCTTCGAAATATGGACCGCTTGACGGAGTGCGCACAAACAACACCTGGCCTCCGCGTGATTTGATTTTATCACATGCCGCCTTAACCGACATCATAACAGAATCAAGCTTTTTTCCTGAGGCAGGCAGTTCATCATTGATCTTGCCAAAAAATTGCCAGATCCCCTTTACCTGGTTTTGTAAGTTGGTGTCGGACAGGAATTTTTTTGTCATTACATCCTGCCGATCGAATGTTACACGACCAAAATCCATTGGAAATTCACAAGGCATTGCAAATACCCCATTTCTTTTTTTAACGGGCACCCGGTCGATTAATGATGCCAGAGAAAAATTAGATTTATCAAGGAAAACAAATTGTGACTCGAGGGCATGGTTCACTAAAAAACTGAAGCGCTGCGCAGGTGTCCTTTTTTTATAGTAAGCAATGCGGCCTTCAGGATCGGAATTATTATTGGGTGATGATGAAAAGAATAGTCCTTCAGTAACATCTACGACCACCCTGCCTTTGAAATTTTTATCATTCGCCAGGTCTTCCAAAACCGGGCGAGGGGAATTGCCTTCAATGGCAAGCTGAATGGGTTGGTCACCCGTGATGGCTATCCATGTTTCAATGTCAAGATCATACTTAATGCGGGAGGAGCCGATGAATACGGTTGATTGATCAATGGCACCATATACCATCGCTCTCTTGTCGCTCCATAAACTTTCCCCATCATCATAATCTGTGGTAATTCCCTTATTTCTAAGATAAAATTCCCAGCTGGCAAGCGAAACGACAACCAGGACCAGGGTGAGTATTCCGGATTTTACCAACTGAGGTGCCTTCATTGATAATTAATTAAGTCTTATTTAAAGTGGCAAAAAATCGGCATATCCATTGGTCATTTACCGTTGATGTTGGAAGATCCAGGTCACGGTAATGGCAGTTAATCCTAACAGTAAAATTTAAAGATAGATTGCATATTCTAAAAACAATAATTTTTTAAACAAAAAGATTATCACACTTTGGTAATAATTTTCTGTGTTGCGGTGCAGCAACTTAACCTTTGCGTATCCTTACAAACACGGCTGCAAGTGAAGCAAAACCGGAAACCAAACCTCCTATCAAGGCGGTTGCAAGTATCAACAAATATGGGTTGTCCTTTTGTAATATGATCAGTGAAACACGATGTGCGAGAATGTGATGGTTGTGGATGCTGATCCACCATGCAAGGCCGCTCCATAACAAAAACACTGCAAAAAATCCGGTGACAAATGCAGCAAGTGGCATTTGCCTTATCAACGAGCTAACTGCAAATGATACAATGGCAATACTCCACCATGGCAGGTAGATGCATACTGCAAAACTTAAAAAGGCAATGACAATTATTGAAATGAGCAGTTTCATATTTGCAGCTAAATAACGGAAATTTTGAAATGAGCTTTACTGATGATCTAAATTCTTTTTTACATTTTATTAAATGTCATTTTCCACGGCAGGCTCTTATTGTTTGCACCAGGAATTTTTATGATCCGCAATGGGAAGTACTTGCCGGCTGCCCAGGTATCAACAAAATTATCGTAGAACCTGCTACCGGGATTTCCGCTTTGACCTCCGGGATAAACACCATATGCTTCAGTTTGGGAAGTGAGAGAAACGATCATTCGCCAGCTCGGCCCGTGATCGCTTTTGATCGCATTGATACAATATCTCCCTCCTCCTACCTCAACACGCCTGCTCAATGGATCGAGTTTCGTGAGGTGCATGATCTTCGTATCCTTAAACTTCGCCCATGAGAGACGGTTTTCTGCATCTGCTTTTTTCATTTCCAAAGCAGAAGCTTTAAATGCAGTCGTAATATCGTCAGGTAAAGTTTCCAGCCGGATAGTGTTGATATTGTCGAGAAATTTGTAAGCTGAATCTTTGAGAACACCTTCAAGCAGTGTACTTTCATAAGGAACCATGATAGGATCCGGGGCTTTTTCAAATTCGTCAGACCATACAATTGATTGAAATGCTTTCCATGCCAGGTAAAATATCGTTGCACCTTTTTCATCCGGATCATTTTGAAAATTCCAGTTTTTTAGAATTGAGAAGTATTTTTTTTGGTCATCATCAAGTTCACTTTCCCGTATGTTTTTAAGGAATATGGGAATGGCCATTTTTGCAAAAATATTTTCAGTGCTGGTTTGTAATTTCATCATGTCCTGGCATGTTGCCTGGTTCATCTCATTCAATTTCCTATTAATAATAATGGCACGGTATGGAGGATAACCCCGCCCGAGGTAATAAGGATAAAGTGTATCTGTCGGACGCTGATTGGCACTGCTCACAAATCCCCTTGACGGGTTGAATAGAAAAGGCATTTCTTCCGGAGGGATCATGCTTTGCCATTGATAAGTTGTGTCCGTGCCAGGCATAATAAAATCACCTTGTCCTTTCCATTTTGCAGGAAACTCTCCCTGGGTTCGTATAGCAATATCCCCGTTCTTACAGGCAAAAGCAAAATTTTGGCCCGCGGTATGCAGATGCGAGGAAGCCACGAGGTAATCTGAATAATTTTTTGCCTTGTTCATCAGCATGAAACATTGCAATTCATTGCTGGGGTCATTTCCTTTCCACCGTACTGCGTAATATTTTTTATTATCATTTTTATAGCCGCCGAAATTTTTATCATACATCACGGGGCCAAACAAAGTATATGCAACAGTGTCCATGTAATCAGGCATGCCTTTCACCCTGATCCTTTCCACCCTGAATTCGGTTTTTTTCCATTCGCGGTCAAACCAATATTCTTTGCGGCTGTCGTCTTTAAAAGTGATCTCATAATAATCTCTAACGTCCCTCCCGCAATTTGTGAGCCCCCATGCGCAGCTGTCATTGAATCCAATGATGATCCCGGGAAAGCCGGGAAAGCCTACACCATATGCATTGAACCCGGGCGTTGAGATCTGCATCTCAAACCACAAGGATGGCAGGTTCAATCCAAGATGCGGATCGTTGCATAAAATGGGCGACCCGGATTTTGTTTTAGTCCCACTCACTGCCCAGTTGTTGCTCCCATTGTCTTTGTTGGGCTTGTTTTCTGAAACCTGCACAAAATCCTTTTTACTGCCATAAATTGATTCTGAACCAGGAGGAGGATGTAAGTTAATTGCGGGTGGAACAAATGTTGTTCCACGGGGTATCACAGGTTCCAGGGAATCAGGCGCTGCAGGATAGATCTTGTCGAAATCATCCTTGCTGAAATAATTACGTGCATTGGTCATTTCAAAATCGTCATCGTGACCCGCGAGATCGTATGACATGTACTTTGCAAACAAGGCGGTCTTTAAATTGTTCCACTTTTCAGGCTTGTACCCAATGAGCTTGTACTCCAGAGGAAGGCTGCTTTCAGTTAAGGTTTCAATGTATTGATTGATTCCGGCAGTATATGCATCAAAAACTGATTTTGAAAAAGGATCTTTTTCAATTTCCTGCAATGTGATTTCTGCCCCACTCACCATACCAAGCCTCCTGAATTCACGGTCATGTGTAAGTGCTTTTTCACCTAGTATCTCTGACGCCCTGCCGGCTGCTGCAATGGTTTGCAATTCCATCTGCCACAGCCTGAATTTGGCATGGAGGTATCCCTGTACGAAATAAGCATCAGTTTCCTGTTCAGCAAAAACATGGGGAACAAGCCGCTCATCAAAATAGACTGTCACCGGCCCGCCGAGCTGTGAAAATGAAAGATCCTCAGAAAAATTGTGGTTGGCTGGTTCTGCATTTTGCCATATGCCATGCTGGGGGCTCAGCAGCTTGCCTAACGGTGCAGGCAATACGAAATTAGAATTGAATACGATGATCAGCCCCGCAGTGATGGCAGTGCAAATAAGAAAAGGTATGATTCTCATAGCCAATATTAGGATGCAAAATAGCGAAAAGAGCATGAACTCAGCCCCCAAGGATGTTGAAAAGGTCATCAACTTCTTTGATGGTATTGTAGGCATGCAGCACGATTCGCAACCGCTCACTGCCACGTGGCACCGTTGGGTACAGGATCGCTTTGATATTAAAATTATTCTGGCGCAGGGATGCAGCTGCTTTTTTTACAATTTCATTACCCGGGATGATCACGGCCTGTATCGGAGTTTCAGAAGCCAGGAACGTAATGCCATTTACTAAAATCCTGGCATTGCTCCTGAAACGGATAATGAGATTTTCCAATATTTCCCGCTTGCTTCTGAGCCCGGGAAAAGTAGCATAGGAACTCCTGATGGCCGCCACATTTATTTCAGGCAGCGCAGTAGAGTAGATGAATGGCCGCGCAAAATTGATGAGAAAATTCCTGAGATCAGCAGACCCCAATACAATAGCGCCATGCACTCCACATGCTTTTCCAAATGTATGCAAGCGAGCAAAACAATTTTTTTGCAGCTGCATCTGCTGAACCAACCCCTCTCCTCTCTTTCCGATCACACCGGTTGCGTGAGCTTCGTCAACAATCAAATGGCAACCAAACTTTTCACATAAGGAACAAATGGCTGTTAGTGGCGATTTATCACCATCCATTGAAAAAACAGATTCGGTAATGATGAAAATATTTGGGGTCCCGGTTCCATACCTTGCCAGTTTTGATTCAAGATCTGCCATATCATTGTGGAAAAAGCTAAAACTATCGGCAAAGCTGAGGCGGATTCCATCCCTGGCAGATGCGTGTATCAACTGATCGTATAATATTACATCTCCCTTTTGAGGGACACTCGCCAATAAACCAATGTTAGCATCATACCCGGAATTGAATATTAAGCCGGTTTCAGCTTCATGAAAATCAGCTATGAATTGTTCAGTATTTTCAATCAGTTCATAATTCCCCGCAAGCAACCGCGAACCGGTACTTCCATGCCTTAGCCCCGCTGTATCAAAATCCAGGAGGTTTTCCCTGACCACACCCAGGTAATCATTACTGAAAAAATCGATCCCGTTTACCGGCATTTCAAGGGTCCGGTAAGCATTTTCTTTTTTTCTTTCATCGAGTCTTTTATGCAAAAAATCTTCCCGCATGAATATCTTTTGGCAAATATCTGCAAAACATCATGCACATCTGATCATTTATGGGATCAAAAAAGTCTGGATTTGAGGTTGCTGATGAGAATAATTACAAAGTTTTACATTTGGCTCATGGAAACAATTTCAACGGATACAAAAAATATCCTTGGTTTACAGCTACCTACAGATCCGCGGTGGGTTGATCTGGCAAGTATTTCACTGGAGGATATTTTAACTGACCATGCCTGGTGTGAGCAAAAGGCAGCCAACAGCTGTATTTCCCTTATACAAAAATACAGTGACAAAGAGATCCTCGTCAACGAATTGGCACCCATCGTTTCAGAGGAGTGGGGACATTTTCGATTGGTATTGTCTGAATTGAGGAAGCGCGGCCTTGTCCTTGGCAAGCAACGGAAAGATGAATATGTGAATAAATTAATAGACTTTCAAAAAAAGGGAGGAAGCCCTGAAGAACGATTTATTGATTTGTTGCTTACCATGGCATTGATTGAAGCTCGGAGCTGTGAAAGATTTAAAAGATTAAGCGAGGGGCTTGATGATAAATACCTCAGGAACTTTTACCGGCGGTTTATGGAAAGTGAGGCGGGGCACTATACCGTATTTATCAGCCTTGCTGAAACATATGCCGGAAAGGAAAAAATAAGAACCAGGTGGAAGGAATGGCTGAAGTACGAGTCGGGGATTCTGCTTGAAATGGATTTAAGGGGCGACAGGATCCATTAAATTCTGGAAACAATTCGCTATCGGCAAAATTTTCACCACTTCCGGTAAGAAAACAAGCCTCACAAGAAGGGAAAATCTACAGATGTATACGTTAAATGTTTGATCATTAATTTAAAAGATGTTTATCTTTTACAAGCCGGATAAATACCACAATAATATTTTTTACGTTCAGTACATGTCCGGAACGACACTTGCACCAATCACTGCTTACAGCAACTAAAGCTGATCTATGAGTACTAACAAATTTATGTTTGCCACAGGGATTGAAAACAGTTATCCCACCATTACATTACCTGACGGAAAGATCAAGAGGATCGATGAAATGGAAAAGACCGGCCATTATACCCATTGGAAAGAGGATTTTGCATTGGTGAAGGAAATGGGAATCGAACACCTGAGATATGGTACTCCATATTTTTCCGTACACACAGGGCCTGGCAAATACGATTGGAGTTTCTCTGATGAAGTGTTCAATGAAATGAAAGCACTGGGGATTACCCCGCTGGTTGATCTGTGTCACTTCGGTGTGCCTGACTGGATTGGGAATTTTCAAAATCCCGATTGGCCACATTACTTTGCAGAATACGCGGGGGCTTTTGCAAAACGGTATCCTTACCTGCAATTTTATACCCCTGTTAATGAAATATTTATTGCTGCCATGTTCTCCGCGCAGTATGGCTGGTGGAATGAATGTAAAAGTGACGAACGTTCGTTTGTAACAGCCCTGAAAAATTTGTGCAAGGCAAATATCCTGGCTTCCCATGAGATTTTAAAGGTTCAGCCGGATTGTTACTTTATCCAAAGTGAATCATCAGAATATTTCCACGCTGAAGAACCCGGCTGCCAGGAACAATGCGATTTTTTGAACCAGAAAAGATTTCTTTCTCTCGATCTTACTTATGGACATTCAGTGGATGTGACCACTTACAAATACCTAATAGAAAACGGGATGACAGATGAAGAGTACTTCTGGTTTCACAAGAACCAGATGAAGGAACAAAGTCGCTGCATCATGGGAAATGATTATTACATCACCAATGAACATATGGTTCACAGCGATGGCAGCACATCTCCTGCCGGTGAGATATTCGGATATTATGTGATCACGCACCAGTACTTCCGCCGCTACAAGCTACCGGTAATGCATACTGAAACCAATATTACCGAACCTTTTTCAGTACACTGGCTTCGTAAGCAATGGGCCAATGTTTACAGGCTGAAACAAGACGGCGTGCCCATAATCGGTTTTACATGGTACAGCCTGATTGACCAGGTAGACTGGGACAGCGCATTGCGCAATGATGATGGAATAGTAAATTCACTGGGGTTATATGATATAGACAGGAATATCAGGCAGGTTGGTACTGAATACAAAAATCTCATTCTCCAATGGCAGGATGTTATCGCCCGTGAAAGTTTTGGGGTACACATTTTTTGATCTCATCCGGCAGATCGATGGATTATTGATTTTTCAAGAAAATGATTACTTTACATTGGCGCAATTGTTGAAGGGAAAACACGACTTCAGTTTTAATTTTAGCTGGAGCCTTTTATTTTTAACCTTAAAACAAAGAATCATGAAAAAATTAACTAAAACGGTTAATTACAAATCCTTAGTCACATTTTTAATGCTTTGCTTTTTGCAGTCGATGGCCTGGGCGCAAGACAGCACCAGCTCAACCACACACTCAAGTGTTACTACAGAAACTCACACATGGTATACAGAACCATGGGTTTGGATCGTAGGCGGGGCAGTGTTACTGTTGTTGTTGGTGGCTTTACTTCGCGGAGGTGGAGGTGGAACCGGAGGCAGCAGGACGGATAAGGTTACTTACACAAAAACGGAAAGCACCGATACTGATACTGTATAAAAAAGTTTAGAAAACGATCAAACAGCTATGGTAAATCCATGGCTGTTTTTTTTAGCCTGAAAAGTGCCTCATTTCAGCACTTAGATCAATCGCGTGGAATTGTTGCTGAAGCCTGGCAATCTTTTCCAACTGATTTTTTTTAAACACTGCATAGCCTTCTGAAGCTTCATGTAAAGGAGTATGCTGAACAGCGTTAAGAATTTCAGTAATGCTTTCCATACACACAACGTCTTTTCCGGCAATGTAGCTTTCCGTAAATTTTTCAAAAATATACTGGGTTGCCATCTCATTGGGATGGACCAGGTCTTTTTTATAAAACCGGTAATCACGCAATTCATCCATCATAATTTCATAAGCAGGAAAATATTCAACATTCGGGAATTTGGACGTAAGCTTATGAACCGCTTCCAGCAACCTTGCTTTGCTGTGATTATTTTCTACAATACCATCACGTATATGGCGTACCGGACTAACGGTTAAGATGATATGCACTTTCGGCAAGGCAGCGGTTATCATAGCAATTGCCTTCTCCAAACTCTCCTCTATTTCACTAATTGTCAACAGTTCTTTCGTAAAAAATGAGGACGGAGCTTTGTGACAATTGACGACAGGTATATTTTCTTTGGCCAGTAAATAATGAAATGCCGTACCAAGGCTGATCACCAGCCAATCAACTGAAGAGATAAATCCATGAGCAGCATCTTGCGATGAATTTATATGGCTGAGTACTTCCTGGTGATCTTCGTCTGAAAAACTTGAATGGTGTTGCCAGCTGTGCCAAAGCTCATTTATTTTAACCAGCCCGGTTTGAATGTATTTTTTGTTGACCATGTAAGAAACCAGTGCTTCACTAAGACTAACCGGGTCATATAAAATTCCGTTTGGATTTTGGAGCACATTAAATTTCAACGCCTTCAGCTTACTCCCAATCTCCTGGCTAAAACAAGATCCCATAAATAGAATTTTATCCTCATAGCTGATCTTTTGAGGGGAAGGAAGAACAGGCACATCCAGCATCCATTTCATAAATGCTTATTGAAATATTTGATTGGCAATGAATAGTGAATCAGCCAGCGCTTCATGATCCAGGCCAGGCAGCAACTTTTTTTCTTCAAAGTAAGGGATCATAAATTCAGTATTGATATTTCCCACCAATTCATCGTTTGCCATCGGGCATCCGCCTATGCCTTTCAAAGCTCCATCAAAACGACGGCATCCTGCCGACAATGCAGCATCAATTTTTTGCTTCCAGCCCACAGCAGTAGAATGCAAATGAACCCCAATCGTTACAGCAGGATGATTCCTCTTTAGCTTTGTGAACAAGGAAGATACCTGTACGGGAGATGCAAGGCCAACGGTGTCTGCGATTGACAATACATTCACACCAAGGGTGGATAATTGATCAGCCCATTGTTCCACGATGTCCTCATGATGTGAGTCTCCATATGGATTTCCAAAAGCCATGGAGATATATACAATTAGTTGTTTGTTATTTTTTAAACAAAGAGACTGGATGTCCCTGACAAGTGAAAAAGATGATTCCATCGTATTGTTTGTATTCCTCATTTGGAAGGTCGGAGAGACCGAAAATGGGTAACCCAAACATGCTATTTGCTCAAACTCCATGGTTTCCCGCGCACCCCGCAAGTTGGCAATGATTGCAAGTAATTTGGAATGGCTGTTGCCCGAGTCTAATTTTTGTACAACCTCAGCAGTATCTGCCATTTGTGGAATTGCTTTTGCCGAAACGAAGCTTCCAAAATCAATGGTATCAAATCCAACTTTTAATAGTGAATTGATGTATTTGACCTTGTCATGGGTAGAAATCATTTTCTTCCAACCCTGCATTGCATCACGCGGACATTCTACCAATTGAATTGCATCGTTCATGATTAATGCAAATTAAGACTAAAACTGCAGCCGCCTGGTGATACCCGATACCATTTTTTGTTTTCGTTGTTACAATTGTTGATGACGTCCCGGGAAGTTATAAAACTGCTTTTTTGCGCCGCTCCAGTTTTTCACGTATTGGTGTGAAGAAGCTACTGCGTTGTTTTTCATTGATAGAGCTGATTTGGGTAGATTTGCGAATCAACCGTTGAAAGTACTCATACATATATTTACAAAAAACGGGGTCCTTTGTATTTGTATAATTCAGGAAAGAGTGGCTTAGGTAAACGATAGGCGTTTTATTCAATACAGGCATCACTGTATTGTCTCCAATGATAAATTCGTTGACATAAATTTTGCAAGTTGCGCCTGTGCTTCCGCCTGCATTTCTATTGAATTTATACCCTGCCTCTGCCTGCGCCTCACAATGGTCTACCAGTTTTTCAAGGCATTCATATAATGTTATGATGTCTTTTTTAGAATCGAAAACGTTGGTATCCTTATAATATTCGATCTGCTGCAGGTATACATTAATGTTATCAACATTCCAGATTTCATGCGATGGAATGCAGTTATAAGTGTCAAGGATCTTCTCACCGGTTTTAAGAAGGTTTTTATCAAAATCGGAAAAATTAAATTTCATCCTGTTGTATTCCGGGTATTCAAGAACTGTTTTCATCCAGAAAAAACACTTGAAAGCTGCGAATTCCGGGAACTGATACTGGTAAAACACTGGAAGATCTTTCGACCAGTAATACAATTCTTTGTCTTCAAAAGAATTTACGTATTGCAATTGCCGCAGAAAATCCTGGAGATAAAGGTCAAACGAAAAATTTGTTCTGTCTGCAAGTTTACCGGTAAAAAGTACAGATTCAGAATTGAGATGCAGAAACTGGTCCATAGAAATCTTGAAGTGTATACACAACTTCTTGATTTCTTCCAAGGGTATTTCTTTCTCACCCCTTATTCGCCGGTACGCACTGTCATTACTGATGTTCAGCACATCCGCAACCTCTTCCACCAAAGAAATATGCGGGGGCAGCAAACCTTTGATATGTTGAAAAAAAACAGTTTGTGATCCGTTAGAATCCATAGCCGGAAAGTTTGGTAAGACGATGAATGCTCGGGATTACCCCGGTAAAAATTGCTAATTTATCCCAGATTGTCACAATTTTTTATTGCCAGTTGATTGACTGGCAATTTCATTGATGTACTTCTGATGTAATCACTATCAATGGCCCTTTTCAAATCAACACTTGGCCTGTATTCAACAAAGTTGATTTCATCCCGGAAATACTTTTAAAAAATTATTGGTAAAAAACGCAAACGGCATTGCAGATGTTTAGTAATATTTACAAATTTTCAAATCAATTTTGATTGCCTGGTAAATCCCGATACTACTTTTAACTTCCCGGGGATGTAGTCAGTAAGTATTACCAACTGCACTATAATCATTGGACAAAGCAATTATGTTGCAGCTGTATGACAGGATAGTTTTGACTCTACAAACTCCAGGTCATGCATTTAGATACCACGCTGCTTTATAAAATTTTCCCCGCTCTTTTAGTTTTTATGATTGCTGAAACAGCTTACCTCGTAAAAACTCACAGGCACGATTATAAGGACATGCTTTCAAGCTTCTCCTTACTATTCGGAATACTGCCTGTATCCTTGTTTACCAGCGGCATCATCCTGTTTACCTACACATGGCTCTACCAATTCAGGCTCTTTACCATGCCTACTGAAAAGTGGTGGGTATGGGTATTCCTGTTCTTTGGCGATGATTTTTCCTATTACTGGTACCATCGCCTGAGTCACCAGGTAAGGTTTTTATGGGCATCCCATGTGGTACACCATTCTTCAGAAAAGTTTACCCTTTCATCAGGTTTGCGTGTTCCATGGACAAGCAATCTTACTGGCAGCTTTCTTTTCTGGGCATGGATGCCGTTTATTGGCTTTGAACCTTACCTCGTAATATTTATGAAATCAGCCAGTATCATTTACCAGTTCTGGATGCATACCGAAACGATTGGAAAATTGCCAGGTTGGTATGAGAAACTTTTCAACACTCCATCCCACCACCGCGTGCACCATGCAAGCAATATTGAATACCTCGATAAAAATCATGCGGGCACCCTGATCATATGGGATAAAATGTTTGGAACATACCAGGAAGAAATCACAAAACCGGTATATGGTCTTGCCGGAAGTATAAGTTCACATAACCCTTTTGTAATTGCATTCAGTGAATGGGGAAAAATCGCCAGGGATTTAAAACGGGCAAAGAAAATCAGGTATTGTCTTCAATATCTTTTAAATCCTCCAGGATGGAGCCATGATGGTTCAGCAAACACAACCAAACAACTGCAGGAAGTTTTAAAAAATAAAAATCATTGTTCACTTTTAAAACAAATAAAATGAAACCAGGATTGGCATTTATATCCGTTTGTGTGACTCTAATTGTTGTCTCTGCCCCTTTGAACCAACATCACCAGGATATCAGCAGTAAAATGATCGAAGGCCTCAATCAAAGTATTATGAAACAGGAAAGACCAGTCTGTGATCACTTTATTGTTCAAATTGGAAACACAGAAAACAATGTAATATTTAGTGAGGACGGAACTGTCAAAGTTGGTTTGGGGAAAAGTGGTCAAACCTTTGACCTCACCGGTTTACAAAAAGCTTACCGGCTGAACGATCTGAATCTATTTTTCAATCACAGATAGATCTGAAAAAAATTCTCTCATCATTTCATCACATAAAATTTAAAAAATGAAAAAGTTCATCACATCAATCGAAAAGATTGTTTTCCAGGAAAAGCTTTTCGGCGCTGTCCTGGTTGTGAGCCTTTTTTTTACAGGTTGTAAAAAAGACTCTCCTCACCCTTCGACGGAAATAATTGTTCACAGTGGCAGTTCCATACAGGCAGCAGTGAATTCGGCTTCGCCTGGAACCACCATCAGGATTGAACCCGGGGTTTACGCGGAAGCAATTAATGTCAGCACAGGCAACATAACAATAATTGGCCTCAATGGTCCAAAACACTCCGGAGTCATTATCAGGAACCCGGGTGATGAGGAAAATGGAATTTCAGTTTCAGAGAATGGAGATGGGTTTGTGCTGAAGAATGTGACTGTTGAAGGTTTTGAAGAGAACGGAGTTTACCTTACCGGGGTGGATGGATTTATTTTATCGCATGTTACAACCATTGACAATGGCGAGTACGGGTTGTTCCCTGTTCATTCTAAAAATGGGTTGATCGAAGAATGCGTGGCAACCGGCCATACCGATACGGGAATTTATGTGGGTCAATCTTCGAATGTTGTCGTTACTCACAGTGAAGCATATGCGAATGTGAATGGCATTGAGATAGAAAACTGCTCGGACATTGTAGCTGAGAAAAATCACAGCTATGATAATGTTGCGGGTATGCTGGTAATATTGTTACCAGGGCTACCTGTTAAGTCGTCGTCAAACATTTTATTGAAAGGAAACATGGTAGAGAACAACAACCATGTAAATTTTGCAACACCCGGTGCAGGATTTGAATCTGTTGTGCCAAGTGGATCCGGGATCCTGATAGTTGGCACCGATAAAACAGTAGTGCAGGAAAACAATGTCACGGGTAATCATTTCACAGGTATTGCCCTTGTGAGCACCGTGATCCTTGGTTCGCTGGCAGGCCTGCCACCGGAAGCATTTGCTGACATTGAACCAAACCCGGATGACACCAGGATCATTCACAATACAGTAATTAATAATGGAACAGTACCGCCTCCGGGATTGCCACTTCCCGCAGTCGATCTTTTATGGGATGGATCAGGAACCAATAATTGCTGGAGCCATAATACTTATCTAACAAGTTACCCGCCAACATTACCTGCTTGTAATTAGAAGGGTGAAGAATGCCGGTGCCATTTCTTTGGTGCTGGTATTCTTTTATTTGCCAATTCAAAATCAAATACAAGGAAATTAAAAAAATCGTCCCAATTATCAAACCCAAAATCTATGACGATGAAAAAAATTATTATTTGGATTGTTATTTTTTGCCTCTCCAGTTTTCAATCAAAAGCACAATACTTTAATACTACAACCAGATTATTAAAAATAAATGATACACACGCCACTTTAAATAGAGCGCATACTCAAAAATTATTCGCCTGCATTTTGGCAGTTACCGGCGCAGGATTGATAACTACAGGGTTGGCAATAAAATCTGCGCCTGCAGATTCGTGGAGTCCCGATTTTGGTGGCTTACGAGCCATACCAATTGTAGCCGGAGCAGTTGGAATAATGGGAAGCCTGGCTTTATTTAATTCCGCTGCCAGGCATAAAAGACATGTAGCCATTGCTATCAAAAGTGAAATGGTGGAAACGACATCCTTTGTTCAGGAACAGAGCATGGTTGCATTGAGCTTGAAAATTAATTACTAATCATTGGATCAACATTGTTATGAAAATTCCTGCAATTAGCAAAAAAAAATTACTCTTGTAAAATATTAAACTCATTATCATGAAAATAATATTCCTCATTTGTTGTATGATAATTTCATTAGGAAACTTACAATCACATGCTCAAATTCATGACAGTACTTCAAAAAAGTACTATACTGATGATAAAGCCAAATCATTGTTCCTGAAATCTAAAAGACAAAAAAGTACTGCATGGATATTGATGGCAGGTGGAGTGGGATTGGCTACCGCAGGTGTCATTTCCGGAACTAACTCAAACAGCTTTTCCGACAACTCCCTTGAAAACGCCGGAGCGCTCGTACTCGTAGGAATCGCCGGATGTGTGGCCAGTATTCCATTTTTTATTTCCTCGGGAAAGAATAAAAGAAAAGCAAACATCATTCTAAAACCGGAAACATTCCGTTATGATGCGGGGCCAAAAATAAACACTCTTGCCATCGGGATGCAGGTCAATTTGTAGATTGGGTAATTTTCAACAAGTATTCGCAGCAAACTATTTTCTCAATTGTGAAACTTTGTCACGTTGTATCCTGAAAAACTTATTGCGTTCCTTTTCACCGGTACCACTGATCAATGTTGAACTGTTGATAAGGGTATTGAAGCCATTCAATAATTTTTTCCCAAACCGGACGTCTTTGGTCATCATATAATCCAATACATTATAATTTATAATGGAAAGATTTACACCATCCAGGTCAAGTAGGAATGTGTTGTTGCCCAGGATTACCTGGTTAACATAAAATTTAAACGGGGCTTTATGTGTTTTATCCGTACCTGTTGGCATGTATTTAAACCCAATCTGTGCCTGGTCCTGTATGTGGTCAAGCATTTTTTCAAACGATCCAAGCACATCCGAAAAGTCTTTGTCGCTTTTAAACAACCCGGCATCCCTGTAATATTCAAGCTGGTTCAGTGAGCTGTTGAGGCTTTCAAAGTTCCAGACTTCGGTAGAGGGCAGAATGCTGTATTCTTTAATGATTTGCTGTCCCATTTGATTGCATTCTTCAAACGGGAATTCCTGCAAGGAAAATAATTTGTCATGATAGCTGGTGTTATTCAAAATCGACCTAAGCCAGCAGAATGTTTTAAAAGCCCCGATCTCGGGAAAAAGATAAAAATAAAAAATCGGGGCGTCCTTGCACTGGTAAAGCATTTCTTTCTTTTGAAAGGAATTAAAATATTTCAACTGCTGCCATACGCCTTTCAGGTAATCCAAAAAATCCGGGGCCGATCCATTGATGCCGGGCGCATTGAAAACCACCGTTTCAGTTTTAAATTGTAAGACCTGGTCGAGAGACAAATGAAAGTGCTCGCATAATTTTTTTAATTCATTCAGTGAGATAGGCTTCTCTCCCCTGATACGCCGGTAAACGCTATCATAGCTCAGCTCCAGCAGATCGGCCAACTCATCCACCAGTGAAATGTGGGGCGGCAGCGCATTTTTTATCGATACAAACAGTTCTTTTTGCAGGTCAGTTTCGGTCATAAAATAAATTTACGGATTTTCCTTAAAGCATGCAATCTTCTTTAAGGATATACCCTTCAAATATATTAAGGTTTCCTGTTGTATGAATTTCCAATTCCTTGTTTCGCAAGAAATCAGCACTGAATGATGATCTGCTTATTTTTTCTATAGCCTTGTATTTCTCAATTAGAAAAAGCTTCCTTGCGGTGATAATTTGTACCCGGATATTTAAACTAATAATTCCCCGGTTATGAATAAATTATTTCTTCTTCCCATCCTACCGGTAAAGAAGCCACAAATAAAATCTCAAAAGTATTACTGCAGCTCGGGCATGAGCTCTTTAGTTTGTCTGAGAAAAGTAACCATCACGGTAAAATTCAAACCAAACACCCGGATGATCTTTTAAACACTATAAAATTTTTACGCATGAAACAGATCCTATTTTTTCAAATTTCTCTTCTCCTTAGTGTATCGTCATATTCCCAGGAGAAAAACCATGTATCATATGCCGCAGCAGATGCTACAGTTCAACTTTCATCAAGTGACCTAAAGCCTGGCCCTAGAAAGGAATTACAAGGGAAAAAATTAAAAAATAAATTACCATTCCCTGCTTCTTTAACAACGATGGAAAACACTAAAATTGCAGGTTTAATTACAGATATTAACGACTCATCTGTCATCCTGATTGCGGAAAAGAAAATAAATAGAAACAATGCCCATTCCCGGGAGATCAATTTTTCCGATATCATGGAAATCAAACTTCGAAAAAAACATCATTTTCTGAACTCTTTGGGGATTGGAGCCGGTGTTGGCCTGCTGCCGGTGATTGGGGGAATTATTATCGGTAAAGGTGAGGGAGCAGCCATTGTGAGCGTGTTTACTTTTCCGGTGGGCATCATTACGGGGGGTATTGTTGGAGCCTCCAGGAAAAAATTCGGTATAAACGGCAACGCGGAATCTTTTTACCAGTTCAAAAAAAGAATGAACTAACAGCCTTTAACGCCGTTATAAAAAAGGCTCTTTTACAATCACACTAAAATGAAAAAAACATGAAACAATTAATTTTTATGATTGTGATCAATCTGGCTTTTCCGGGTCAAAAAACTATTGCAGCAATTTATCGTGATACAGTACCCGGCCGCTCCAGCCAAAGTTATTATTACGAATTAATCAAAAAAAGTAATGCTCAAAAAAGGGCAAGTATAATAATGGGAACAGCAGGAGGCGCTCTTGCAATAACGGGCATTAGCTTAGGGTTATCAGAGTTATCAGGATTATTCAATCCCTATGCAAAACATCCAAATAATGGTTCAGCACCTGAGATCCTGGCAATCGGTGGTGCTGCACTAATAGTTGCTTCGATTCCGTTTGCCATTGAAAGTAAAAAAAATAAAAGGAAGGGAAGGCTGTTCATTAACGGGGAGACGTCTGCGATAGCACCGTTACTGCAAAGAATCAGTGCATTCACGGCAATTGGAGTAAAAATAAATTTATAAATCTAAATCCAAATGGTTCCAGTGCTCAAAAAACTTTTACCGGAACATTAAAAGCAATATTAATTTCTTTGCCTCAAACACTCGTACAAAATCATACCCGCAGCAACCGACACATTCAAAGATTCAAACTCGCCCTTCATAGGGATACTGAATTGTTCATCACATATTTTTAGCAATGATGGAAATATCCCCTTGTCTTCGCTGCCCATTATAATTGCACAAGGTGGCGTAAAACTGATTTCAAATATTTTTTTAGCAGCCTTCATTTCACTCGCCATTACACTGATGCCATTCAGATGAAGCTCTTCTACAGCCTGCAATAAACTGCCCACACGGCACACAGCAATCTTTTCAAGTGCCCCGGCAGATGTGGCAATCGCGTCTTCATTCAGTGCCCCCACACCCTTTTCGGGTATGACAATGGCATGTACACCCGCACAATAAGCTGTCCTGGCAATAGCCCCAATGTTACGTATATCAGTTATTCCATCAAGGAGCAGGAAAAGTGGCACTTCTCCCTTTTCTACCACAAATGATATTACCTTTTGGAGGTCCTGGTACATGATTTTACCCCGCAGGGCCACACAACCGTCGTGACCATCGACATTAAAACTATTGATCTTTTGAAGAGGTACTTTGTTGACCGGGATGTTGAATTGTTCAGCTATTTTTTTTATTTCTTCCGCCTCTTTTCCAATGGTGTTTGAAATATAAATTCTCTCAATCTGTTCCCCGGAGATAGCGGCCTGTATTATTTTTTCTTTCCCGATGATCAATGCACTTTTTTTCGGGCGGTGCTGTTGCTGGAATGACCTGGGTGTTCTCACATTTTCAAAATTAGTGGTTATTGAACCAAATTAAAACGCCCTTTCAAAATGAAAGGGCGCCTGTAAATGATTTGAAAACTATTTTAAATCAAATGCCTGTTTTACTTTACTTACGTGATCCAGTTTTTCCCATGTAAACAATTCAACTTTCAGTTTTTTTTCTTTGCCATCAGGAGTGAAAAAAGATTTGGTCACCACTTCATTCTTCCTTCCCATGTGACCGTAACTGGCGGTTTCACTGTATATCGGGTTGCGCAATTTTAATCTTTGTTCAATAAAATAAGGCCGCAGGTCAAAAATACCTGCAACTTTTTTTGCAATTTCTCCATCACTGAGTTTCACCTTTGCTGTGCCGTAGGTGTTCACATTAATGCTGGTTGGCTCCGCCACCCCAATTGCATAAGATACCTGCACCAGTATCTCGTCGCAAATACCGGCTGCCACAAGGTTCTTTGCAATGTGCCTGGTAGCATACGCTGCACTCCTGTCAACTTTGCTCGGATCTTTACCACTGAAAGCGCCTCCACCATGAGCACCTTTGCCACCGTATGTATCAACAATTATTTTACGGCCTGTTAAACCGGTATCACCATGCGGACCACCAATTACAAATTTACCAGTCGGGTTGATGTGATACTTGATCTTATGATCAAACAGATGGCTGTATTTTTTGTACTTTGATTTTACCCTTGGAATTAAAAACTTCTTTACATCGTCCGCAATTCGCCGCTGCATTTTAACTTCATCAGTGTTAAAATCATCGTGCTGGGTAGATACAACAATTGCTTCAATCCTTACCGGCTTGTTGTTATCATCATACTCAAGTGTTACCTGGCTTTTTGCATCAGGGCGTAAGTATTTAACCTGTTTATTCTCTCTCCGCAATGCAGCGAGTTCCTTTAATAAGTTATTCGCAATGTCGAGCGCAAGGGGCATGTAATCTTCCGTTTCATTGGTGGCGTAGCCAAACATCATCCCCTGGTCGCCTGCACCCTGCTCTTCCTTGGTTTTACGGTCAACACCCTGATTGATATCGGCAGATTGCTCATGAATGGCTGACAAGATACCGCACGAGTTTGCTTCGAACATGTACTCGCTTTTTGTGTAGCCAATTTTACGGATCACATTGCGAGCTATCTCCTGAACATCAAGGTATGCCTTGGATCTCACCTCTCCTGCCAGTACAACTTGTCCGGTTGTTACAAGTGTTTCACAAGCTACCTTACTTTGTGGATCAAATGCCAGGAAATTGTCTATAAGGGCGTCACTTATCTGGTCTGCTACTTTATCCGGATGTCCTTCGCTCACAGATTCCGATGTAAATAAATAAGGCATAATAAATTTTTTATTCCAAGCCGCAAAAGTATGGCTTAACTGCGATTGAACAAAATGGTTTTAGTGAATCGCGGGTTGCATGAATAATAAAATCCGGTGTTACAATTTTGAGCTTTTCTATGCTATAAATTAGAATAAACAATCCGCAACCGCATCCTGTAGTTTGTATTATTCCCTCCTCCCAGTTTCACCCTGCCAATCGTTGGGACGTTCACCGGAAATGTAAAAGGTTGCAAACCCTGGTTGCATTCATCAACGAAAGCCGCCGGGTTGATAATGTCTGCTGGCGCCCTCAATCGAAGTGTTGAATTCAAACGGCCATTTGTAACAACTTTTTGAACATAGCGCGAAATGTTGAAAATATAACGTGAGATATCATTCCCAAATGGATCTTTAGCAATGGTTCTGTAGCCACCGAATGTAGCAATGTTGGGTTGTCCTGATAACGTGTTGAAATCGCAGGGAATGGGCCTGTAGCTTCCGCCGCCTGCTGTATCTTTCAGATCAAGGTAAAGGAGGCTGGGTGTTGCAAATACATCATCAAGGGTATTTGGCGAATATACCTGGTCCATGATCAGCTCAGCCCTGTGTATGATCCTGTTCGAAACTCCGCTTAATCCCGGGATTTTTATTTCAGCCGAGGTGCCGGGAGTTGTCTGAATATAGATCACATCATCTCCTTCTTCAGGATGACCAAGGTGGTTTAATACTTCGCTGCCCGAATGATTTCGTTCAATGGTATTTGCATTGCCAGAAAAGTTGGTCATTCTGAAATTGTAAACGGTGGTATCAGTCACATTCGTGGCAGTGGTATACTTAAAATAAATAGCGAGTTTTGAATTTGAATCTGTAAGATTAAAATAGCTTAATGCATTCCCGCCAAAACTAAAATCCGGAACAATTGCAAAGCCTTTGAAGAAATTTTTAAAAGCTGTATCTGATTTAAATCCTGTTGAAGAATCCTGTGCCAGGAGTGCCTGCCCGAATGCATTGTCTAATTTAATACGAAGCTGGTGGGTTTCCCGCTCCCTGAAGCTTATGGAAGAGTCATTTAGTTTTGCGGGTGAATATATTGTTGATCCTAATTTTGCGAAGTCATACTCATAGGATTTACAGCTGCTTGAATCAGGGGTGAAGGTATTTGAGATCGGAAAAACATCTACTTTTTGGGGCACAGTAGAGTCACCGAAAGCGCTTTTATAACTCAACACCAAAACGATTGAATCCAGTGACCGTGAAACAGGAAAGGTATAAGGAAAAAAAGGCGGTTTGAATTCGGCAAAAATGAAACTTTTGGTAGTACCGAAATACGGGTCATTTGAAATGTATCCCAATGAATGAAAATCGCCTGGAAAAACCTTTGCGCAGTCTTTGGAAACTGAATCAAAATTATTGGCGATCACACTCAAAACTGTGTCGAATGTATGTACATTGTCAACTACTGGTATCAGTCCTCCCCCTAATTCGGTGTTGTCGATTTTAGTACAGTTCCAGTTGAAGAAGGTGATGAGTAATAAAATTGCAAAACCTAACGTAATTTTTGCTCTGTACACAGGGGAATAAAGTTTAAGAATGGGCTGATTATTTAGAAGCCGCAAGGTCGTTATACAATTGTAAATAGTCTGTTAAATCTGACTCTGCATTGAATGGCAGCACCTTCTTTCCTTTCACTTTCGAAAATTCCTGCGCAAGCTTTTTTTCTACATTATCGCCTCCAAAGGTGATGGCATCCGCAAAAGAAGCACCGATTTTAAAAAGAGAAACGTTGCTTCCGTCTTTACACAGCTCCAAATCTTTTTCTTTGATGTTGGTATTGATCGTGGCCAATTTTAAAAAATCACTGCCCAGTTTTTCCTTAAAAGTCACCTGCCCTATGGTGTAAATCACTTTACAATTACTGAATACGGGTTCTTTTTTATAAGCACATTTGATGTACATGGGAATCAATCCTGTCATCCAGCCACTGCAATGGATAATATCGGGAGGCCATCCAAATTTCTTCACAGTTTCGAGTGCACCCTTGCAAAACAATACAGTTCTGAGCGCATTGTCCTCAAACCACTTCTCGTTTTCATCATGAAATAAGGATTTGCGTTTAAAAAGGTCTTCATTGTCCAGGAAATATATTTGTAACCTCGCATTGGGTAAAGAAGCAACTTTGATCACCAGCGGGTAATCATCACCATCTATCGAAACATTGATGCCCGACAACCGCACCACTTCATGAAGCCTGTGACGACGTTCGTTTATAACACCAAAACGCGGCATGATGCACCTCACTTCCATACCGGTTTCGTTTGCTTTCACAGCTAACCTGTTCACAATTTCAGCAAACTCTGTCTCTTCCAGATAAGGTGACATCTCGTTGGCTATGAATAAAATTCTTTTCTTTGTCGACATTTGTAAATTGTTGTATTCGCTTGACGGATTTTCAAAGAGTCGGCAAAGGTACTAATATTTTTTGGCAATTCAGGTAACCATCAACATGGAACATATGCCCTTTCAGTTATGATCATCTTACAAAAACAGGCGGACTGGAAGCACTTCCGGGAGAAAATACTTCCTCCAGGGTCCACAACTGCTTTCGCCCCAACAATGGGTGCTTTACATGCCGGACATATTTCTCTGCTCAATAAAAGCAGGGAACTGGCAAATATCACCGTGAGCAGCATTTTTATCAACCCTACTCAATTTAACAATGAAGCCGATTTTATAAAATACCCTGTTTCTAAGGGTGAGGATATATTAATGCTTGAAAAAAATAACTGTGACTTTTTATTTCTCCCGGCTCAGAAAGAAATTTACCCGCAGCCTGTCAGGAAAGATGAATATTATGAACTTGGGTATCTTGAAACCATTCTTGAAGGCAAATACAGGCCAGGTCATTTCCAGGGAGTTTGCCAGGTTGTGAGCCGGTTGTTAAATATCATTGCACCAACCTTTTTGGTGGTTGGTCAAAAAGATTTTCAGCAATGCATGGTATTAAAAAAACTGCTGCTGCTTATCAATGCAAATATCAAGTTGGTAATATGCCCTACCCTCCGGGAAAAAGATGGTCTTGCCTTCAGCAGCCGGAACCTGCGTTTAACTACTGCCCAAAGAAAATTAGCACCTGAGATCTTTGCGTCGTTAACAAATATTGAGAACCTGATCTCACAAAAAAATATAAAAATGTTGAAAGAAAAGGCAATTCTTCATTTGGAGAAAAAAGGGTTTAAGGTAGATTACATAGAAATTGCAGGTGCAACAGATCTTAACCCTGTAAATAACTGGGATGGCAAAATGCCACTGGTAATATTAGCAGCAGCGTACCTGGACGACGTCCGGCTGATCGATAACATTTTGACCGGAGCCTGAAAACATCATGACTCCATACGTGGTTTGTAACTTGCACCTTATATGAAGAAAAAAATTTTTTTAATCCTTAAATACCTTTTCTTCCTTGGGCTTGGTTTTTTTTTAGTATGGTGGCAGTTTGATAAAATGACCACCAGCCAGAAAACACATTTCTTCGAATCTTTGCAGCATGCAAATTACTGGCTTCTGGTACCAGTAATCACGATGGCAATTTTAAGTCACATCAGCCGCTCAGTCAGGTGGAAAATTCTCATTGAACCGATGGGATATAAACCTTCAACTGCAAATACATTTTACGCAGTAATGAGCGGATACCTTGTAAATACCTTCATTCCGCGTGGCGGTGAGCTGGTAAAATGCAGTTTGCTGAACCGGTATGAAAATATCCCCGTGAACAAGCTTGTAGGCACCATCCTCGTTGAAAGAGCTTTTGACCTGCTGTGCTATTTTGTGCTGATTGTCATAACAATTCTCATCCAGATCAAACATGTCAGCTACTTTGTAAAGCAAAAGTTACATGAACTGGCGGCTACAAATAACGGCATGCCATTTTGGGGTAAAGTATTAATATTTATTGCCATCACTATGGTTGCATGGGTGCTGTTAAGATGGGTTTTTATAAAATTCTCTCACCACCGGTATGTGATTAATATCAAGGGATTTCATCTTGGTTTACGTGAAGGTTTTGGTACGTTAAAGCACCTGAAAAACAGGGGATGGTTTATCGCACACACATTGTTCATCTGGCTGATGTACCTGCTGGAGATTTACATTGGATTTTCTGCGCTCTCTGCTACCTCTCATCTTGGAATTGTAGAAGCCTGCAGTGTTCTGAGCCTGGCAACCCTGGGCATGATCGTTTCACCTGGAGGGATAGGTGCTTTCCCATTGGCTGTACAGGAAGTTTTACTGATTTACAATATTGACAATGTTTCTTTCGGATGGCTGATCTGGGGTGTATCCACAGCGATAGTGATCGTGGTAGGATTGATTAGCTTTGGTTTATTGTTGCATAAAAATAAAAAATTGAATGAAGCAAAGTCTTGAATTAGAAAATAAAGTTTTAACCAACGATCAATTGGTTTTACAACTTAAACGATGGGAACTTTTATCGAAAAAGGTGGTTTTTACAAATGGGGTCTTTGATATTCTTCACGTGGGCCATCTTAAATTGTTGATGCAGGCAGCCAGTTTTGCAGACATCCTGGTGGTTGGCATTAATTCAGATAATTCGGTAAAGAAATTAAAGGGGAATAACAGACCGTTAAACCAACAAAGTGCCAGGGCAATACTTGTGGCATCGCTGGTGATGGTAGACGCCGTCGTCATCTTTGATGAAGAAACGCCTCTGGACCTGATTCAAAAAATAAAACCGGCTGTGCTGGTAAAAGGCGGTGATTATACGATAGATAAAATAGTAGGCGCCGTTGATGTGACCGGGGGAGGCGGTGAGGTGAAGATCATACCCCTGGAGCCGGGATTTTCTACTACCAGGATGATTGAAATGATGAAGAACGAGACCGGCTAAGAAGATTGAAAACGAAGTACTTTTTTAACGAAGATAAATATCTGATAAGTTTGAACAAACATTTGATAGTACGTGATATCAGCTGGCTTGCTTTCAATGGAAGGGTACTCCAGGAAGCTGCGGATGACACAGTTCCATTAAGGGAGCGAATCCGTTTTTTGGGAATATTTTCTAACAACCTTGACGAATTTTTCAGGGTTCGGGTTGCTACTTTAAAACGCATGATTGAATTGGGAAGGAAAGGCCAGATGCACCTGGAAAGCGCACCCGATAAAATACTTGAAGAAATCAACACAAAAATAATTCAACAGCAGGACGAATTCAACAGGATATGGAATGAGATCCTCAGGCAGATGAAAAATGAAAAGATCTTCCTTGTCAATGACACTCAGCTGAATCGTGAACAACAAAAATTTGTGCTTTCTTTTTTCAACGATGAAGTTCGAAGCAACATTGTTCCTTTAATGATCGAAAGCATCCAGGGATTTCCAACATTAAATGACAAATCAATCTACCTGGCGTGCAAACTTTCAAAAAGCGACGGAAGCATACCTCAGAAATTTGCATTGGTGTCTGTCCCAGTTACACGGTTGCCCCGATTCATTATTCTTCCTTCTACGGCTCATGGGCAATTTATCATCCTGCTCGAAGACATCATCCGTTTTTGCCTTCCGCACATTTTTTCTTTTTTCGGTTATGATACTTTTTCATCAAATATTATAAAGGTAACGCGCGATGCCGAGATCGATATCGACAATGATGTTTCCACCTCTTTGATTCAAAAGATCGAAAAAGGATTAAAAAACCGGAAAAAGGGTAAGCCGGTTCGCTTTATTTTTGATAAGGATATAGATCCTTCCTTGCTCACTTATCTGATTAAAAAACTTGGCTTGTCAGTGAAGGACAACATCCAGTCTGGAGGCAGAATTCACAATTTCAAGGATTTTATGGATT